>JAAYCX010000096.1 GCA_012729555.1 Acidobacteriota bacterium | reverse complement strand
CGGTGTGTAAGACCGATGCTCTGCCGCTGAGCTAACCGCCCGTTGTGAGGTGATATTACGCGACTTAACCCATTATTCCAACCGGTAAATTCCGCCCCCGCCCGGCCCCGGGCGATTGTCGGGACGCCGGGGCTGTGTTAGACTTTTGACCTTTGCTATGAGTCGCCGTGGGTCGTTAGGAATCATGGCAGGCTGGAGGGGATCTTGGAATTCCATAAATCGACCGTACGCGAATATTTCGAATCGATCGTCATCACCGCCATCATCGCGCTCTTCGCCACCACCTTCGTGGTCCAGGCGTTCAAGATCCCGACCGGATCGATGGAATCGAACCTCCTCATCGGCGACCACCTCCTCGTCAACAAGCTCGCCTACGGCATCACCCCCGGCTTCCTGGCCAAACTGCTCCCTTACCGGACGCCCCGGCGGGGAGACGTCATCGTGTTCAAATATCCGAACAATCCCGAGGTCGCCTACGTCAAAAGGCTTATAGGGATGCCGGGAGACAAGGTCGAGATGGTCGGGCGGCAGATCTTCATCAACGGCGAGGCGCTCGAGGAGGACTACACCCAGTACATCGACGCCGACAGCATCTACCGCCATTACGGCCCGTACGAGGTCCCGGAGGACCAGTATTTTGCCATGGGGGACAACCGGGACAACAGCCAGGACAGCCGATTCTGGGGGTGCGTGCCGCGCGACTACCTGCTCGGGAAGGCGCTCGTGATCTACTGGTCCTTCGAAACCCCCAGGGACGAATATCTTCAAACCAGCGCTTCGGACAGGATGAAACAGTTTGGCGATGTCTTCCTCAACTTCTTCACGAAGACCCGGTGGGAACGGACGGCCAGGGTCATCCGCTAGCCGCGCCCTCGCGTGGGGGCTTGTGATTCTCCTCACCTCCGGCGGGCTCCTCCCGCTCCGGGGTTCCGAACCGGCCCTGTCCGGGGAAGCCGCGGAGCGCTGCGCCGAAAAAATCAGGGAGATGGAACGCTTCACCCGGGAGAAGGAATCGGGGAAAAGCCTGTCGACCCCCTTTACCGAGGAGGAGATCAACTCCTACCTTCAGCTGGTCCTGAAACCCCGCTACCACCCGTCGCTGCGCAGTCTCCAGGTCAGGTTCGAGCAGGACCGGCTCCAGGCCCGCGCCGTGATCGACTTCGACCGCCTGCGGACCTCGTCGACGGGCCTGTTCCGCAACCTGCTCGCCTACATGTTCTCCGGCACCCGCATCCTCGACGCGGACGGCAGGCTCCACACCGGCAACGGCCGGGGGCGGTATGAACTGGAGCAAGCGCGCTTCGACGGCCGCGTCCTGCCGAGCGGGCTGGTCAACGAGATCATCGCGGCCGTGGGGATGCGGCAGACCCCTCCCTTCAATCCCACCGAGCCCTCGACTCTTCCCTACGGAATCGAACGGGTCGACATCGAACCGGGTCGCCTCGTCGCCCACCAGTAGCCCCGCTTAGGGAAAATCTCCATCTTTCGCTGAAATATTGTATAGTACCGTCTGTCTGAAACATCGTTTCCAGGGGGCATCGAGTGAACAAACAACAGTTCAACGCCAGACTGAAAAGAGCCGGGTCCGACGCGGAGAGGATCTCGCTCCACGACGCCTACGCCGAAGAGCTCTTCAACAAGGGAAACTACCCGGAGGCCGCCCGGGTCTACGGCGAGGCGCTCGGGATCGTCCGACAGAAGAACATCAAGGCCTATTTCGCCGGCCAGGTCGGGATCTGCCACTTCAACAACGGGGAGGACAAGAAGGCTTTCGAGTACCTGCTCAAATCGGCCAGGCTTTTCGACCCCCGGAAGCCCGAATTCATGCAGGACATGTACGGGTTCATCTTCTTCCACCTCGGGTCGCTCTACGAATACCACGGGAAGACGGCCAAATCGCTCGAGGCCCGGAAGAGGTGCGAGGAGCAGATCGACAGCCAGGAGAAGGACACCCAGTGGATGCTCTACGCGGGGCTCAGCCGGAACTACGAGGCGATGGGGAAGCACGGCGAGGCGATCCGCTATTCCCAGAAAGCCATCCAGGTGCTGAGCGACAACGACCCGGGGCTCGCCTACCTCTACGAGAGCATGGCCAACAACTACCTGGGGCTCGGGCAGCACCAGGAGGCCATCAAGCACTATTCCAAGGTGCTGGAGCTGGATCCGCGCTTCGAGCGGCGCGACGAAATCCACGCGAAACTGGCCGAATGCTACCGGAAGCTGTCCAACTACACGATGGCGATCGAGACCTACGAGAAGATCCTCAAGCTGAAGCAGCTGACCTCCAGGAGCAGGGACCTGGCCTGGATCTACCTGAAAATGGCCGAGTGCCATTTCCGCACCAATTCCTTTGAAAAGTCGCTCCTGATCGCGCTGGAGACGCTGCACCGCAATCCCCAGGACGTCCTGGAGAAGGCGGAGGCCCGCAGCTTCCTGACCGACAATTACTACGAGCTCGGGCGCTACAAGGAGGCGGTGGAGGAGGGGGAAGCCACGCTCAGGCTGGCCAAACGGTTTCCCAACGACGATCTCTTCTACGTCCGCATGGCCCTCGCCTGCCACAAGCTGGGGGACAGAAAAGCCTTCGCCCGTTACCGCTCCCTGTTCCGGAAGCTCTTCAAGGACGACAACTGGAACAAGCAGCTCGACAAGCTGTCCTAGGCCGGCCCGGGGAGAGGCCCTTCGCCCTCCCCCCGGCACGGGCCCCGAAGGAACCATGATCAGAGCCGCGCGACGCATCGTCGACAGGCTGCGTCTCGGCGGGTACGAAGCCTACTTCGCCGGGGGGTGGGTGCGCGATTTTCTGCTCCGGAGAAGACCGAGGGACATCGACATCGCCACGAGCGCCCCGCCCGACGAGGTGCGGCGCCTCTTCCCCCGTTCGCGCGCGATCGGGGCCCATTTCGGGGTGGTCCAGGTGTCGATGTACGGGCGCGCGTTCGAAGTCGCCACCTTCCGGAGCGACCGGGAGTATGTTGACGGGCGACGCCCCTCATCCGTGGTCTTTTCCGGCCCGGCGGAAGACGCCCGGCGCAGGGATTTCACCATCAACGGCCTGTTCTACGACCCCACCGGCGGCCGCCTCATCGATTACGTCGGCGGCCGGGAGGACATCGAGCGCCGCCTCGTCCGGACCATAGGAGACCCCCGGGAACGGTTCCGGGAAGACAAGCTCCGCCTCCTGCGCGCCTTGCGTTTCGCCTGCGGCCTCGGGTTCGACATCGCCCCGGAGACATGGGACGCCATCGGGACCCTGGCCCCCCGCATCACCGAGGTCAGCTGGGAGCGGATCCGGGGCGAACTGGAGGAGATCTTCACCGGCCGCGACCCGGGACGCGGGCTCGAGTTGCTCCACAGGAGCCGCCTGCTCGCCGAGCTGCTGCCGGAGGTCGCGATCCTGGAGCAGGCGCCCCACCCCCGCTCCGGCGACCTCCTGGCGCACGCTTCGGCCGTCCTTTCGCGTCTCCGCGGCCGGTCCCCGGTCCTGGCCTTCGCCGCGCTGCTCAAGGACGTCGGCGCCGGGCCGGGACACCGGGCCGAGGGGACCGAGGGGCGCGGGGCGCAAAGGGGGGAGACGGTCGAGCGGATCTGCCGCCGCTTGAAAATGTCCAACGGGGATATCCGGGCCGTCCGCGGCCTGGTCCAAACCCACCCCGAATTTTTCCGGCTCCCGGAAATGAGCCGGGGCGAATGGATGCGGATGGCGGCGCTCCCCGACATCGAAGACCACCTGAGGCTGCTCGGGGCGGCGGTGGCGGCCGGCTCAGGGACTCCTTCGCTCCACGCGGGGTGGCGCCGCCGCCTGCGGGAATTCCGGGATTCCCCCCCCCTGCGCCCCCTCATCGATGGATCCGACCTCGTGGCCCTGGGCCTCGAGCCCGGGCCGGCGTTCCGGGAGATCCTGGATACCGTCCGGAACCTCCAGTTCGAAGGCGCCCTCTCGACGAGGGAGGAGGCGCTCCGGTACCTCCGGGAGCGGCACGGAGACACTTAAACCCCATTCACAGATTCGAGGCATCGATTGAACCCATTTTCGCTCGACCAGACAGTCCAGGTGAACGGTGCCGCGGTGCGGAGGATCCGCAGGGGGCACCTGTGGATCTATGCGGGGGACCTCGAGCGCGGGCCGGAGGGGGATCCGGTATTCGTCCGGGTCGCCGACGGCGCAGGGAACGAACTCGGCACGGCCTTCTACAGCCCGCAGTCCCAGATCCGGCTGCGCCTGTTCACCCGCAGCCCCGAGGTCGCCTCGCCGGAATTGCTCCGCGCGCGGATCGAGTCCGCCGTCGGGCGGAGACGCGGCCGGATCGGCCCTTCCTCCGCCTGCCGCCTGGTGTTCGCGGAGGGGGACCTCCTCCCGGGCATCATCGTGGACCGTTATTCGGACCGGCTCGTGCTGCAGACCCTGTCCCGGGGGGCCGACGCTCTCAAGACCCTGATCGCCGACATCCTCGAGGAGACACTCCACCCCGCGGGGATTCTCGAACGCAACGACGTCAGGGCTCGCAGGCTCGAGGGGCTCGATGAGGTCTCGGGCGTCCTGCGCGGGGAGATCCCCGGGGAGATCGAGATCGCCGAGGACGGGGTCCGCTTCATCGTCGACCTGCGCCGGGGGCAGAAGACCGGGTTTTTCCTGGATCAGAGCGACAACCGGGTCGCGGCGAAGACGTACGCCTCCGGGCGCGCCCTCGATTGCTTCACCCACACCGGCGCCTTCGCGCTCCATTTCGCTTCGCGCTGCCAGAGCGTGCTCGGGGTGGACGCCTCCCCGGAATCGGCCGCCATGGCCGGGCGCAACAGCGCCCTGAACGGGTTCGACAACACCGATTTCCGCGAGGGGAACGTTTTTGATCTGCTGCGCGAACTCGAACGCGCGGGGGAGACGTTCGACACGATCTGCCTCGACCCCCCAGCCTTTGCCAAGAACCGGAAGTCGATTGCGGGCGCCCGGAGCGGGTACAAGGAAATCAACCTGCGTGCGCTGAAGCTCCTGCGGCCCGAGGGGGTGCTCATCACCTCGAGCTGTTCCTACCACATGTCCGAAGCCGATTTCTTCGACCTGATCTCGGAGGCGGCGCGCGATTGCCGACGCCCCCTGCAGCTGGTCGAAAAACGGGGACAGGCGGCCGACCACCCCAGTCTGGCGGGGATGCCTGAAACCTATTACCTGAAGTGCTTCATCCTGCGGGCGTTGTAACGCGGCAGCCCGTCCAGGCGCCGGGAGAGCGCCGGCGCCTGAACGAGCCTGTCTTCGTTATCGGGCCTATCGGGCCTGGGCGGCCTGGGCGACATCCTCGGGGGTGGCGTCCTTGGCGCAACGGCAGCCGAAATCATAGAGCGCGCTCGGCGGCTGAGCCGCCCGGTCGTACAGGTGCCCCATCTTCCCGCGGTAACGGGAGGCGAGGCCGCGGACCACGCGCAGGGTCTTGCCCGATTTCGGATCCCTCTTCGGGTTTCCCTTGTAGGTGGTATACCACGAGGAAGTCCATTCCTGGACGTTCCCCAGCATGTCACGCACCCCGAAGGGGCTCACGTCGTTGTACTGCCCGATGGCCTCGGGCTTGGCCGGCCCCGATTCGTAGGTGTTGCTCATGCCGTCCTGCCACTCGTTCCCCCAGGGGTAGATGAACCCCTCGGTGCCCCGGGCGGCCTTTTCCCACTCCTCCTCGGTCGGCAGCCTCTTCCCCTGCGCCTTGCAGTAGGCGTCCGCGTCGTTCCAGGTGATATAGACCACGGGGAACATCCCCTTTTCGGGCGTGAAGAAAAGCCTCCAGTCGCGCCCCTCCTTGGCCCCTTCACCGGCGTAGCTGTTCTTGATGGAGAACTCCAGGAACTCCATGTTGGTGACTTCGTACTTGTCGATCCAGAACGCGGGAAGGTTGACCTTCTGCTCGGGATAGGCGATCGATTCCTTGTCGTTCGTCCCCAGGATGAACTCCCCTTCCGGGATGAGGACCATCTCCCCGGGCACGACTTCAGGCGCCGCCGGCTCCACGGCCGCCTCTTCCTGCGGCTCGGCATCCTTCTTCCCGCAGGCGACGAGCCCGTACATCAGAATCAGTGCGGCAAGGACCATCAGAGCTTTCTTCGACATCATCCGTTCCTCCATGATTACGCTTTTACCAGCCTGAACCGCGATTTATACAATACCTCCATTTGCCAGTCAATTACACTAAAAGGTTACATAACTGTTGCAATCGCAACCGTGCATTTAATATGATTCGCACCCAGGCGGGATAATGTCACCGCAATGTCCAACAGCTCGCCGAGGCCCGGGATGGCAACAGCGCTGGAGAAATTGCGAACGGATCTCGAGATCTCGCCCGAAGGCACCTCCGGCGTCATCGTCAAAGACCCCGTCACCCGCCGCTTCTACCGCTTCACCCCCGTCCAGGCAACGGTGCTCGAGCTTCTGGACGGCAGCCGGGACCTGGCCGCCATCGCCGCCGAGGCGTCCGAAAAACACCGGGCCGAAGTCCTGGAGCACCAGCTGGAGGACTTCGTCGGGAAATTGCGCCACCTGCTCCTGTTGGATCACCCCTATTGCTGGACACGGCTCGAAGGCGTGGCCCGGGGCTCGAAGGGGAGCTTCAAAAACCTGCTGTCGATCAAGCTCCACGCCTTCAACCCCGACCGGACGCTGACCCTGCTGGAAAAGAGGCTCCGTTTTTTCTTCACCCCCGCGTTTTCGGCCGTCTTCTGGGGCGCCGCCGTCGTCGCCGGCATCCTCTCCATCGTGCACGCCCGCTCGCTCTTCGTCTCCATGGGGTCGCTCTTTTCGCTCTACTCCATCCCCCTGATCCTCCTGGTGGTCTTCACCGTCGTCACCATCCACGAGTTCGGGCACGGGCTCACGCTCAAACACCACGGCGGCAGGGTGGAGGAAATGGGCGTCATGCTCCTCTACTTCATCCCGGCGTTCTACTGCAACGTCAGCGACGCCTGGATGCTGGGGAAGCGGGAACGGCTCCTGGTCTCGGTGGCGGGAGGCTACATCCAGATCTTCATATGGGCCCTGGCCACCATCGCCTGGAGGATCCTGGCGCCTGAGACCCTGGCCAGCCAGGTGTGCCTCATCATCATCGCCTTTTCGGGGATTCAGACCCTCTTCAACTTCAACCCGCTGATCCGGCTCGACGGCTATTACATGCTGAGCGACTACGTCCAGGTCCCCAACCTGAGGCCCAAGGCCCTCGCCTACCTGAAAAACCGGGTGGTGGGATTCGTCACCGGGACGCCGGCGGCGGAGGACGGACCGAACCGGAGAGAACGCCGGATCCTGGTCTGGTACGGCCTGGCCTCCTCCCTGTTCACTGTCGTCCTCGTCGCCGTCATGCTCCACCGCATAGGGGGATGGATCATCCAGGAATACCGCTTCTGGGGCATCCTCGCGACCTCGGCCCTTTTTCTCGCCACCATCCCGATCACCCGGAAAGAGAACGTGGAGACATCGCGCAAGCTATTGACAGGCATGATCATCCGAATCAGGAAAAAGCCGCTGATCTACATGGGTCTCCTGCTGCTGGCGCTCCTGGCGGGGTTCCTCCCCTGGCAGCTCAAGATTTCGGGCGAGTTCGCCATCACGGCCGCACAGAAAGTCTCGGTGTCCCCCCAGGTGGACGGGAACCTGATGCGCATCCACGTGGACCAGGGGGACCGCGTGCAGGCGGGGCAACTCCTTGCGGAAATTGAAAATCTGGAGTTGTCCAACAGCTACGAGGAAACCAGGGGGGAGCTGGCGTCGCAGCGGGCGTCGCTCGACCTGCTCAAGGCGGGGAGCCGCCCGGAGGAGATCGAAAACGCCCGGCGGCAGGTGGAAACCAAGCGGGCCGAGCTGGTTAACGTCTCACGGATCGATCAGGAAAGGGCCCTGCTCCGGGAGACTATCGCCAAGCGGGAATCGGAGCTGAAGAACGCCCAGCTGAATTATGAAAGGACCCTGAGCCTCCTGAATTCCGGCCTCATAGCCAGGATCGAGGCCGACCGCGACCGGACCGCCTTCGAGGTCCAGCAGAAGGAACTGGCGGAAGCCAGGGGGCAGCTGAGCATCCTGGAAGAGCAGACGGACCGGAACCGGGACATCAAGCGCAAGGAGCTGGCCCAGGCCGAGAGCCAGCTCAATATCCTGCTGGCGGGCGCCCGAAAGGAATCGGTCCGGGCGAGCGAATCCCAGGTATCGAAGCTGGAGGAGAAGCTCGGCATCCTCGAGCGGCAGAGGGAAAAGCTCAAGGTACGCAGCCCCATAGAGGGGATCGTCGCCACCGCCCACCTGCAGAACCGGATCGGGGATTACCTCGAGAAGGGGGACCCGTTCTGCGACATCGTCAGCGAAGGGAGCATGCTCATCGAGATGCCGGTCCCCGAAAAGGAGATCGGGGAGGTGAGCGTCGGGATGCCGATCAGCCTCAAGGTACGGGGGTACCCGGGCCGCTGGTACGAGGCTCATGTCAAAAGCATTGCGCCGGTGGCCGCCACCACCGGAACCGACCGCACGGTGCTCGTCCACGGAGAGCTGACCAACACCGACGGCACCCTGAAATCGGGGATGACGGGGGTCGGAAAGATCCTCTGCGGCAAGCGCACCGTCTTCGCCATCGCCTTCCGCCGGGCGGTTCGATGGATCCGAACCGAGTTCTGGGAATACCTCCCCTGATTCCCCGCCGGCCGGACACGTCCCGAAGATCCTCTGAAGCCAAGATTTCCGGCCCGGAAGCCCCAATAAAAAATTAAATAAACCACGCGGAAAATGGTTGACAGTGCTCGAAAAGTGCTGATAGATTGGCGCCATCACTAAGTTTGTCGTAAGCGGAGACGTTGCCGGAAGTTATGGCATGGGCGCTAAATGGCTTCCGGGTTTGGCGGATCCGTGGGGAAAGTGAAGTTTCTCGAATAGCTCTCTCACCTTGAAGAGCGCTTGGTCCATTGACAGAAAGTTCAAGCGGAACCCGGTGCTACTACCAATCTGAGTAAGAGCGCTAACCTGGGGTCGAAAAAGGCTCTGCCTTGCAGGTTGTGTTTTTTGCCGAAAGATCCTGTTCGGATTTATCGGCAGACCGGACGGATGCATTAGCAGTTTATCCGGTCGGCGGCATGGGCGCTGAACCATCCTGTGTTCGACCTCATTGTGTTGCAAACGCAGACCTTTTGGTTTCAAAAGCCAAGGGGGGGTGTGTTTGTGCTTTTAATCGGAGATTGTCAATTGCCACTCCCAAGCTTGAAAAGGAGGGTAGCTATGGCAAGTGCGATTCTTTGGCTGTAGCCGGTGGTGAAACAGAATCATTGGCTCACTCAAAACCAAGTGGAGACTCAAATGCAGACT
Source organism: Acidobacteriota bacterium (assembly GCA_012729555.1). NCBI lineage: Bacteria > Pseudomonadati > Acidobacteriota > Acidobacteriota bacterium. The sequence goes on along the minus strand of JAAYCX010000096.1, from coordinate 26,858 downwards.
GAAATTGAAGTTCTCGAAAGCCGTGAAACGCCTGGAGTGTTCTGGACTGTCGCCCAGCCCTAGGGACACTGGCTAACCGGAAGGCAGGCCGAGTCATATCGGCCTGCCTTCCTCGAGCCCCTCACCCACCGGACGAGAGGATTTCGTAAATTTTATGGGTTCAGCTGTCGATATGATCGCTTATGATATGCGGCAGAAATCCATGAAATGGGCTGATCTTCCAAAAAAGCTAAAAGCATACATAATACTCCTGTCCATTATAGCTATGCCTATAGTTATATGGACCTTGGGGAAAATTGTCACTGAATCCTATAGTCCCGGCTGGCTATTATTTCTCGCCCTTGTCATCATCTCTGTTTCTCTCAAGATCTCCATAGATTCCGCAAAAACTACTATAAGCATTGGGGATGCATACATTATGGCGATTGGCATGATGTATGGGATTGCCCCATGCGTTGTAGCCACCTTCTGCCACACTTTTTTGATTTCGGTATTCGCCAAAAGCCCCAAAATACCCACGTATCAGATAGTATTTAATCTATCCAGTACAATTTGTGTAGCTTGGCTTTACAGCTTTGTCTATCACAGGATGATTGGGGGTCACGATCAGATCCTTGATATTGTGGTTGGATCCGCCATTTTAACCATTACATACTTTGCAGCGAATTCCAGTTTGGTAGCCGTTGCAATTTCTTGGTCCTTAAACGAAAACATTGTAAGATTCTGGGCCAAAACCATGATGCCGCTGGCGATGGAGTTCTCGGCCTCGGCGGGGATCGCCACCTCCTTCGTGATCCTGCACCGGTGGCAGGAGTTCCTTCCCCTTGCCCTGGCACCGCTGCTGGGACTCGTCTGGGGATACCACCAGCAGAACCGTTCCCGCATCATCGCCAACAACGCCCGGATCCTGGAGGCGGAAAATCACCTTAAAGAGCAGGAAGATTTATATTTAAGGACTGTAGAATCCCTTGCTCTGGCCGTGGACGCCAAGGACCAGACCACCTACGGTCATATCCGCAGGGTCAGGGTGTACGCAATGGGGCTGGCCAGGTTCATCGGCATCACGGCTCCCGATGAACTGAAGGCGATAGAGACCGGCGCGCTCCTGCATGACATCGGCAAGCTGGCGGTGGATGACTTCATCCTGAACAAGCCCGGAAAACTTACGAGCCAGGAGTTCGAAAAAATCAAAATGCACGCCGCCGCAGGTGACGAAATCCTGCAGCAGGTCCGGTTCCCCTTCCCGGTGGCCCGGTATGTACGCTGCCACCATGAACGATGGGACGGGAACGGGTATCCCGACGGGTTGAAGGGAGAAGACATTCCGCTTGGAGGCCGGATCCTGTCGGTCGCGGATGCCTTCGACGCCATCCGCTTCTCCAGGCCGTACAAGCTCGCCATGTCTACCGAAGAAGCCCTCGAGGTTCTGCGATCCGAATCGGGCACCTTTTTCGACCCCAAACTGGTGCAGTTGCTGGTGGAGCACATCCACGAACTGGAGGAAGAAGCCATTCGGGAATCGTCCAACGCCCCCGAACTCTCCTTCCGCAAATACTTCCAGCCTGATCAGTCCGGTACCGCAGCCCGGTTGTTGTCTACGCCAGCCGCCGATCTGCCGGCGGAATTCGTCCGCATCGCCGAATTCTGCAACACCATGTCGGGCTACTTTGAACTGAAGGATGTTTTTCCGGTGGTGCTCAGCCAGCTGGAGCCTTTTTTGCCCTTCAGCACCTGTGCGCTTTATCTAGGGAATGAAAAAGGCCGCCTTGAAGCCGCCTCCGCGACCGGCCGCCATTCCCAGCATCTCCGTGGACATGGCATGGAAATGGGAATGGGGATCAGCGGCTGGGTGGCAGCCTACCGCCGCCCCATGCGCAACACCGGTCCGGCGCTCGATTTCACAGGGCTGGCGGGGGATTTCAGCTCACTCGCCGACGCCCTCGCGGTCCCGGTGGTCTACGAGGACGAGCCCCTGGGCACCCTCTCCCTCTACGCGCAGGAAAAGGGCTTTTATACCCAGGAGCACCAGGACCACCTGCAGATGCTGGCCGACCTGATCGCGCCCCTGATTGCCGAGTCCAAAAAGCGCAAGGGATCGGAGGACCCGGATCTGCTCGATCCCACGACCCAGGTCCCCCGGGTCTCCTACCTGGCCGCCATCGGCCCGCAACTCCTTGCCGCGGCAGCAACCACCAAGGCTCCGCTCGCGCTCATCTACCTGGAAATCAGGAATCTGAACCAGATCACCCGCCTCTACGGCGGTCATCAGGGCAACTCCCTGCTCCGAAGGATCGCCGGCTGCATCAAGCCCGAACTCCGGGGGACGGACACCCTGGTGCGTTACGGGAACCAGGGGTTTGTGGCGCTCCTCCCCGGGATGCGGGAAGAGCAGGCCATCCGCTGCGCCGACCGGTTGAAGCAGCAAATCAGGCGGGAGGTCACCAATGCGGTCCAGGGGATCGCCGTCGACTTCAAGGCCGGCATCGCCGTCCATCCCAGGGACGGCGCCACCATCATGACCCTCCTGCATACCGCCCTGGAAGCGGTCAAATCCACATCAGCTGAACTGCCGCAGGGCGATAACGTCATTGATTTCACCCAGCGCCCCTGACTCCCCACCGGCCCCGCGCGTTCAGGAATCGCTGTCCCCGTCTCCCCCCTTTTTTCGAAAAGACCGGTAGGGCAGGTAGCACCCGTTCCGCTTGAGAAACTGCAGGGTGGAGGTGTAGCGCCGATCGGGAACCCGGAGAAGCCTCAACGCCATCCTGTAGTTGCCGTTCGTTTCCGCCAGTGCCTTGCCGATGATGTCGCTCACCAGCGCGGCGCCCATCCGGTGAAGAAGAAACGGGGCTTTGACCAGTCCGTCGAAATCCCCCTGCCCTTCGAGGATGGCGCGATAGATTCGCTCGGCCGGATCCGGATCGGCCAAGGGTCCGGAAAACCGTCCGCAGAGCACCTCCGGGGGCAGCTCCCCGACATCGATGACGGGATCGTTCCCGTTATAATAGATTCCCTGAATCATCCCCCCCAACTCGCGCACGTTCCCCGGGTAGGAATAGCGGAGGAGCAGGTCCATGGCATTGGAGCCCACGTGCCTGCGAAAACCCTTCTGCTTCGCGCACATTTCGAGAAACCAGTCTATGAGGAGCGGAATGTCTTCCCTGCGCTCGCGCAAGGGAGGGAGGTGGATCTGCACGATTTTGATCCGGTAGTAAAGGTCCTCCCGAAAGCGGCCCGCGCGCACTTCGTCCAGGAGGATGCGGTTGGAAGCGGTGATGATGCGGATATCCAATTTCCGGGTATGCATTTCGCCGATCCGGCGCACCTCCCGTTCCTGTATCACCCGGAGGAATTTCACCTGAGTCGTCAACGGCAGATTGCTGAACTCATCCAGGAAAAGCACTCCCCCATCGGCGGCTTCAAAACACCCCGGCCTGTCCTCCAAGGCCCCCGTGAAGGCGCCCCGGCGAAAGCCGAACAGCTCCGATTCCACCAGCGACTCCGAAAGGGCGCCGCAATCCACCGATAAGAACTTGCCGCGCTTTCCGGGATTCGTCCGATGAATGGCGCGCGCCACCAGTTCCTTTCCAGTGCCGCTCTCCCCGGTGATCAACACGTCGAGCGGCGAGGCGGCAACCGACCCGATCTGCACTTTCAGGGCACAGATCGCCGGGCTCTTTCCTACGATCTCGGGATAGGGGTCCTTCGCATCGGACCGCGCACCGGCCGGAGGGATATGGATTGCAGGCGGACGCGGCCGCGTGAGAAGGTTTGCGATCCCCAGTGCCGTCAGGGAGCAGGCGGCGGCAAAGAGATTGATCACCGGCTCGGAAATGCCGTCCGAAGGGGCGTCATGCTCGGCATACAGGACCCCGATCACCCTGCCGGGAGCCTTCAAGGGGGCACACATCAATCTCCCCCCGCCCCCCCGGGGGGCCCTGATCCGTGGATCCCGCCGGCAATCGGCGCTGATGACGGGGATCTCTTCGTGGAACACGGTCTCCACGACCTCCCGGTGGACCGAACCGGGCTCGGTCAGGTTGACTTTTTCGATCCCCCTCCCCTTTGCAGGCCGCAGTCTCCCGGAGGATTCCTGGCACAGATAGACGAACGCCCGCGTCATCCCGATCGCCGGCAGCAGCTGCTCCAGAAGCGCCTCCAGAAGATTGTCCAGGTCCTGCGAGGAAGTGATCACCGCGCTCAGGCGCTGCAGCGTACGAGCGTTCCGGTCTCCGGAGCCCGGTCCCTCGAAACCGACCTGGATCGGCCGCTGCGTCCGCCCGTTTTCGATGGCGCCAAGGAGTTCCAGTTTCAGCCGGCTCCGGCCGAAGACGGTGTAAAAGGAAACCAGCGCCTCCGGCGGGAGCTGGCCCTCCAGCCTGCAGAGGTGCGCATAAGCCTTTTCAGCGCACTCGTAACTTCGCCTCTGGTCCCCCTCTTCGCCATAAAGCAGGCTCAATTCCGCATGGGCGCGCCAGAGGGATTCATGATGTGCAAAGGATTCGTCGCCGCGGATACACAGGTCCAGTTGCTCAACTGCCTTGTTCCTGTCCGTGACGGCTTCCCCCGACCGTCCGCGGCAGGGGGAATAGATCGATCCGAGAAGGAGACGAGCCCTCTGCATCAGGGGACCGGCCCCCATGCCGCGGGCCAGCCTGAGGGCGTTTCTGCCATATCGTTCAGCCTCCACAGGCCTCCCACATTGAAACTGGACCTCGCCGAGATGCAGCCGAATGATGCACATCTGGTAGGGCCAGTGTTTCCGGGTCACCGCGCGATCGAGCGCCCTCAGCCTTTTCAGCGCTTCCTCCCCCCGCCCCTGCTCGGCCATGATACGCGCCCGAAGCCCCTCCGCCAGTTCATGCTCATAGAGGGGGGCCTCGGCGCTGCCGTATCTGGACAGTTCCTCGATACGTCGCAGGGCTTCCGGCAGCCGGCCCAGGTAAAAGCTTAACTCCGCTGCAACGTAGTGCGCATGTCCGATATTGAAAGGGGAGAGATTCTTATTGCCATCCTGAAACATCATCGAGATCAATTCGCAAGCCTTGCGATAATCCCCGGATGCGAATCGAACCTCAGCCATTATCGTTACAACAGCCAATCGTATTGCGGGATTGTTTGCATGCTCCACAGCTTTTGCTGCTTTATCCTCGGCGATCAATGCGTTTTGTAGCTGACCCATTCGGCAGAGGCACTCTACTTTGTTCCCAAGAGATTGTGAAAGGATAACAAAGGATCGGCTCTTCTCGCTCAATTCTACAGCTTGCTCATGCCTATCGAGGGCCAAACCAAATCTTCCCAGTCTCATAAGAATCAAGCCATTTGTCGACATTGCAGAGCATGCCAAGAAAGATTCACTGGAATCCTTCATTATCGAAGTGGCTCTTTTGCTGGCAGCAAGAGCGTTTTTTAGATCCGCCGCAACACAATAAAGCGAAGCATACAAATTCTGAATCCGGCCCCTCAAGGCGGTGGCGTTCTTCTCAGGACAGGCCGCGAGCGCCTTGTCCAGGCACCTCAGGCCCTTGCGGGGGCTGGACTGGAGTACGGCGATGAAGGCAAGTTCGGCCCAGAGCATGGCCCGGGTCAGGTTGGGGCCGGGGGCCGGATGGCGGTCGAACACATCCAGCCCCTTCCTGCAGTAGGCTTCCTGCATCCGGACGTTGCCGATATATTGGCACGCCAGGGCCATTTGCATGTACATGCGCGCACGCACTTCCGGCCCCACCGACCGGTGCCGGCCGAGGATCTTCCTGAGGAGGGCGAGCGCCCGGGCGGCCATCCCCAGGGCGAACATGGTGTCGCTGGCATCGATCGCCGCGCGGCAGGCCTCCTCGTCCGTCAGCCCGTTGCGGCGGCTGAAGACGTGCTCGTAGCAGCGCAGGGCCTTTTCATGCGCGAATTCGGCCCGCGACCGGGCCGCGGAGGCCAGTACCGTCGGGATGGAAGCGACGCCCGCCCTCCCCTCGATGTAGTGGTGCGCCAGCTCGTGGAAGCGCCCGGCACCCCCTTTCTCCCGCAATATCCCCTCCGCGATCTTCCGATGCATCCGGGGCGCGGCCCCTTTCGGCAGGTTCCGCCGCACGACTTCGGGAATGAGCTCGTGGCTGAAGTCGACCGTTTCCCGGTCGCCCGCGCTCTCCACCCGCACCATCTGGCGCCGCCTGAGCTCCGCCACCGCCCCCGCCACCCGGCCGGGGCTCCAGGACATGGCCGGGGCGAGGGAGTCTGCGGCCACGGGTCGGTGCCGCAGCGCCAGCCAGTCCGCCAGGCTCCTTGCCGGGGGGGGCAGGGATTGCAGCCGCTTCGTCAGAACCGACCCGACCTCGGCCGGCACCTCGAGGTCTTTTGCGCTCCCCTCGAAGAACTTCCATACCCCCGAGCTGCGGCGCAACGCCCCCTGTTCCAGCAGATGCTTCAACATCTGCTCCAGGAAGAGGGGGTTCCCCCCGACGGCGCGGTAGAGCCAGTCGTTCAGGGCCGCGGGCAGATCGTTCGAGCCGGTGATCCCCACGGCCATCCTTCGGAGGCTCTCCCGGTCCAGGGGCTCGAGCGTGAGGACTTCCCCCCTTTCGTTGCGCACGGCCGTTTCCATGACCGCCTCCAGGTACCCGCTCGATTCCTCCCCCGAACGGAGACTGACGCAGGCCAGGACCGGGTGGGAGTGGATATCGGCCCCCAGGTAGTCGAGCACCGCGCAGCTGGAGCGGTCGGCATTGTGAAAATCGTGCAGCAGCAGGAGCGTCGGGGTGTCTCCCAGCCGCCGCACCAGTTCCCGGGTCAGCTGATCCTGGAACTGCCCCGTGGCGAAACCCGACGCCCCGTCGCCCGGGTCCGAGGAACCGGTCCGGACCGCCTGGTCGAAAAGGGAGGTCTCCCCTTCCGGGTCCAGTTGCGAAAGGACCTGCCGATAGGGGGCGTAGCCCGACTCCGCCCGGACCCCGCAGGCGCCTTCGGCCACGTGCCACCCCTCGAGCAGCGCCCGGCTTCTCATCTCCTCCATGAACCGGGTCTTCCCGGCCCCCGCCTCCCCCGCCAGGAAAAGGGTCCATCCCCGCCCGCTTTCCCTCACCCTGCGGGCGCGGGCCTGGACCCGCTGCATTTCGCGCTCCCTCCCCACGAAAGGGGCGGCGGAAAAACGGCACTCCGGCTCCCAGACCGGCCCGTCGGAGCGGACGAGGCCCCCGATGGCGGCAGCCGCCTCCAGCGCCGTTATCGTCCGGTTTTCCGGGTCTTTTTCGAGCATCCGGCCCAGGAGCAGGGCCAGGGCGCCGCCCCGGCGCAGGCTCTCGATCGGGCGCAGGTCCACCCCCGCCTGGAGCTGCTTCTGGATCAGGAACCCCTCGTCGTCGTCTTCAAAGGGGAAACGCCCGCAGATCAGCAGGTAGAGCAGGATACCCAGGGCGTAGATGTCGGACCGGGCCGTGGGCCGCCCGCCCAGCAGCAGCTCGGGAGCGGCGCAGGACGGGGAGAGGCGATCGCCGTCATCGGGGAGGAACCGCCGCACTCCGTAGCCCAGGATGACGGGGCGCGCCTCTTCCCCCTCCCCCACCAGCAGGATGGTCGAGGACGTCAGATCCCCGTGCACGATCCCCCTGCCGTGCAGGTGGTGGAGGGTGGCCGCCAGTTCGGCGCCCAGGGCGAGCGCCTTCTCCGGGGTCAGCCCCCCGGCGGCCGCCCGCAGGCTCGCCCCCTCCACCCGCTCCTCGGTCAGGAACAGCGCGCCCGAATCCTCGGCGATCCCGAAATCGAGGACGGGAACCAGGCCCGGATGGCGCAGGCGCACCAGCATCGACAACGTGGCCCGAAGGGCATGCCCCTCTTCCCCGGTCGCATCCACCGGGCCCAGCATCCGGAGGACCAGATCGCCCGAACCGTCGCAAAGGTCCCGGCAGGCGTAGACATCCCCCGCCGTACCGCAACCCAGAATCCCTTCGACCCGGTACCGCCGGGCGACAATGGAGCCCTCCTTGAGTTTTCCCTGATGTACGCTCATAGCCTTCCTCCCGGAAGGATCGGTTCACTGCCATCAGAAGCACAAAGGGTGCGAAGGCGCCGGGGAACCGGGCCGTCACAGGCACATCCAGGGTGAGCGGGGGGCGAACCCGGGCATTATAAATCCAAGGGCGGGCGCACACAATCAAATTTGATATATCGAATACCCTTTGCGGGGGGAACAGGGGGGGGGGAGTTAAACGAATCAGGCCTTCCGGAGCGGACTCCTGAAGGCCTGATTTTAAAAAATCCCGTGGAGGTCCGGCTACTTTTTGCCCGGGACGACGGCGTCCTTGCAGGCCTTGGCCACTCTGAACTTCACCACCGTCTTGGCCGGGATCTTGATCGCGGCACCGGTCTGGGGATTCCGTCCCATTCTCGCCTTGCGATGCGATTTCACGAGTTTGCCAATTCCAGGGATGATGAACTGGCCGTTTTTCTTGGTCTCAACCACCGCCGTGGCGGCGATGATTTCGAGAATCTGGTTTGCCGCTGCCTTGGTAATGTCAGCCTTGTCAGCTATCAGGGAAACTAACTGAGCCTTCGTCATCACTTTTCCAGCCATTAAACTCCTCCCGAAAATTTGGTTATGAACTTTTTGGAACACAGCAAACAGGCTATGGACATTTTCCGTAAATTCTCAGAAAAAGCAATGAAGATTTTACAAAAACCCGCTATTTATCGCTGTCCGAGCGCCATCGGGGCCCGAAAGCCCCGATTTCGTCGCTTTCGGGCGGTTCAGGAAGCGCAGTAGGGGTTGCGCCCGGCGGCGTGATCGGTCGTGTCCAGAACCTCCCCGACCTCGGGAATGGCGGCCCGGATCGCCTTTTCGACCCCAAGCTTCATGGTCATTCCGGCGGACGCGCACCCCTGGCACCCCCCTCCCAGCTTGAGGTAGAGCGAGTTCTTCCGGACCTCGACGAGCTCCACATAACCGCCGTGCGCCCCAAGCGCCGGGTTGACCTCCTTTTCGAGGAGCGCCTCGACCCTGGTCCGGATCTCCGCCTCGGACGGCATCCGCCGCTCGAATTCCTCGCTGACCGCGGGATCGTTCGAGCGGATGTGCTCGCGGATCTTCGCGCCGATCTGCCTGCCGATGACGGGCCAGGGGTCGATCCCCGATTTGGTGACCGTGACCCGCTCCCCGGCGATCAGGACGCTCTCCACCTCCGCGATCCCGAAGATCCGCCGTGCAAGAGGGGAGAGCCCGGCCGCCTCCCGGTTCCCGAAAAAGGCGGCGCCCCCCGGGTAGACGGGGCGGTCCACCCTGAACAGGCAGGTCTCGGGACTGACGGCCGGTTCGCCGGTGATCGATATCTCTTGTTCCACGATCTTCTCCTTTCGGCTGATGGGCCCGGGCGCGCTTTGCACCACGCCGCCCGATGAGGAGGAAGGTAACCGACAAGGCTCGGCCGTGTCAACAGCTCCGGAGGCCGTCATCGGGCATGAAAAATCGGCCCGACTCGGTTATGATGAGGCTTCGGCGCCCCGCCGGCCGGGGGCGCGCCGGGAGGGTCGATGAGGGGCCGAAGCCTGATTCTCGCCGTCTTGCTGCTGGCAGGGACGCTGCCGGCCCGGGCACCCGAAGGCACCGCGCCTCCTGCCGGGGCGCCCGCGATCATGCCCTGGCCGCAATCCCTGGAGGCGAAGCCCGGGGTTCACCGCCTCGCCGGAAACCTGACTTTCTCCCTGGACGCGTGCCGCGACGCCCGCGTCGCCGCGGCCGCCAACCGCCTGCTCGAAATGGTGCGGCGGAGGACGGGCTTCCCCCCGCAGGGCACGAGCCCGCGGCAGGCGTCGCTGATCCTGCGCTGCGGGGGGGACGGCGGACGCGTCCAGACGCCCGGCACCGACGAATCGTACCTCCTCGAAATCTCCCCCGGGTCGATCCTCCTCGAGGCCCCCTCCCCGGTGGGGGTCCTGCGGGGCCTCCAGACCCTCCCGCAGCTGATCGCCCCGGACGGCGAATCGTACTGCCTTCCCTGCCTCAGGATCGAGGACCGGCCGCGCTTCCGCTGGAGGGGGCTCCATATCGACGTTGCCCGGCACTGGGAGCCGGTAGACGTCATCCTGAGAAACCTGGACGCCATGGCCGCGGTGAAGATGAACGTCTTTCACTGGCACCTCTCCGACGACCAGGGATTCCGGGTGGAGTCGCACCGCTTCCCCCGCCTGCACGAAATCGGGGGGGAAGGAAAGTATTACACCCAGGAGGAGGTCCGGACGGTCGTGGCCCACGCGCGCGACCGCGGCATCCGCGTGGTCCCCGAATTCGAAATGCCGGGGCACGCCACCGCCTGGCTCGCGGCTTACCCGGAACTGGCCGCCGCCCCGGGCCCCTACCGGGTCGAGAGTTCGTGGGGCGTCTTCGACCCCTCGATGGACCCCAGCCGGGAGGAGGTCTACGAACACCTCGACCTCTTCATCGCGGAAATGGCCCCGCTCTTCCCCGACGAGTATTTCCACATCGGGGGGGACGAGGTCAACGGGAAGCAATGGAACGCGAACCCCCGCATCCGGGAGTTCAAGGCCAAAAGCGGGATGAGGGGCAACCGGGAACTGCAGGCCTACTTCACCCGGCGCCTCGAGGCGATCCTGGCCCGGCACGGCAAAAGGATGGTGGGGTGGGACGAGATCGTGCACCCCTCGCTCCCGACCACCGTGACGGTGCAGACGTGGCGCATGCCCCCCAGGTTCGAAGACAACCTGAAGCTGGGCTACCCGGGCATACTTTCCAGGGGCTATTACCTCGATCACATGCGCCCGGCATCGTGGCACTACGGGATCGACCCCGGCGCCGGGCTCACCCCGGACGCCGCCGGCCGGATCCTGGGGGGGGAAGCGTGCATGTGGGCCGAGTTCGTCGACGAGGAGATCATCGAGTCCCGGATCTGGCCGCGCGCGGCCGCCGTCGCCGAAAGGCTCTGGTCCCCCGCCGGGCTCACCGACGTCGCGGACATGTACCGCAGGCTCGACGCGGTGGACGTGGAACTCGAGCGACTCGGGGTGCGGCACCGGAGCGCCTTCCCGCGCCTGCTCGGCGGCCTCCTCCCCGCCGGAGACCCCGCCCCGGTCGCCCGCCTGGCCGCCATCCTCCGCCCCCGGGGCCTGGCCGAGCGCCAGCGGGCGCGGAAATACACCCGCGAAACCCCGCTCCGGCGCCTGGTCGACATCCTCCCGCCCGAAAGCGCCGAGGCGCGCCGGTTCGACCTCCTCGTTGACCGCGCGCTGGGGGCGCCCTCCCCGGCCGACCGTGCGGGGATACGGGAGTCGCTCGAGCGCTGGCGCCTCGGCGCCGTAAACGCCCGGCCCGCCCTGCAGAGCTCCTTTCTCCTGGCCGAAACCGTCCCCGTCGCCGAAAGCGCCGCCGCGGCCTGCGCCCTGGGGCTCGAGGCGCTCGACCACCTCGAGGCCGCCACGGCGCCGCCGGCCGCCTGGCTCGAGAAGGCCTCGGGCGTCCTCGAGCGGGCGCGCTCATTTCCCGAAATCGAAATCGCCGTCGAGCCGGCGATCCAGAAGCTGGTCCGGGCCGTCCATTCCCGTTTTTCACGACAAGGAGAGACCCCATGAGGACAAGGACCGAGAAGGACTCCCTGGGAGAGCGCCGGGTCCCGGAAGACGCCTATTACGGCGCCCAGACCCACCGTGCGCTGGAAAACTTCCCCATCAGCGGGATCCCGCCCTCCCCCGCCTACGTCGACGCCACCCTGCAGATCAAGATGGCCGCGGCCGGGGTCAACCGCTCCCTGGGGCTGCTCGACGGGGAGCGGGCGGACGCCATCACGGCGGCCTGCCGGGAGATCCTCGGGGGCCGGCTCCGGGAGTGGTTCGTGGTGGACGTCTTCCAGGCCGGGGCCGGGACTTCGCACAACATGAACGTGAACGAGGTCGTGGCCAACCGGGCGATAGAGCTCCTCGGGGGAACGAAGGGGGACTACTCCCTGGTCCACCCCAACGACCACGTGAACATGGCGCAGTCCACCAACGACGTCTGCCCGACCGCCATCCGCATCGCCGCCTTCACCGAGAGCGCCCGCCTTCTGGAAGCGGTCGCCGGGGCGGAAAAGCTGTTCCGGGACAAGGCCGGGGAGTTCGACCCCGTCGTCAAGTCGGGCCGCACCCACCTGCAGGACGCCGTGCCCCTCAGGCTGGGGCAGGAGTTCGGCGCCTACGCCACCTCGATGCGCAAACACGGCGAGGCGATCCGGAGGGCGGCCGAAAGCAGCCTGGAACTGGGGATCGGGGGGACCGCCGTAGGCACCGGCGTCAACGCGCACCCCCGCTACCGCCCCCTGATGGTCAGGCAGCTGAGCCGGCAGACCGGGATCGATTTCCGGGAATGCGACGACTATTTCGAGGCGATGCAGTCCCTGCGCCCCTTCGTGGAGCTTTCCGGCGCGGTGCGCGCGCTCGCCCAGGATCTCATCCGCATCGCCAACGACCTCCGCCTCCTCGGCTCGGGGCCGAAAACGGGCCTGGCGGAAATCCGGCTGCCGGAACGGCAGCCCGGCTCCTCGATCATGCCCGGGAAAGTCAACCCCGTCATGGCCGAGATGCTCGACATGGTCTGCTTCCACGTCATCGGCTGCGACAGCACGATCCTGCTGGCGGCGCAGGCGGGGCAGCTGGAACTGAACGTCATGATGCCCGTCGTCGCCCACGACCTGCTCCACGCGATCTCGATCCTGACCAACGCGCTGGGCGTCTTCGGCCGTTTCTGCCTGGCCGGGATCCGGGCCGACCCCGAGCGCTGCCGGCGTTACGCCGAGTCGAGCATGAGCGTGGTGACCGCCCTCAACCCCCACATCGGCTACGCGGCCGCGGCCGAGGTCGCCCGGGAGTACCTCGAGTCGGGCGACTCCATCCGGGACATAGTCCTGCGCCGGGGCCTGATCCCGGCCGACCGGATCGACGGCATCCTCGAGCTCGAGAAGATGACCGAGCCGGGGATCAAGTAACCCCCATCACCCCGGCGATCAGGCGTCCCGGTGCCAGTGGACGACGGCGAACTTGTCCTGGGGGGCGTAGCGGAGGCTGAGGGTCCCCCCGAAGTCCCGCTGGATCGACTTGCCGATGCGGGCGACCAGGTGCTCGGTGGTGGCGGACACCCTGATCCCCTCCGCCCCCTCCTCCAGGCTGATGATCCGCTCGAGCGGCCGCTCCAGCCTGGTCCGCCGCTCGACATTGCGGATGCGGTTGAGCAGTTCCTCGCGATGCGCCTCGGCGAAAGAGCCGTCGAGTTCCACCAGCCCCCCGGCCTGCCCGTCCCGGATCTGCCTGCAGGCGGGGCAGAGTGTGCGTCCCCGCGCGCCCGAGGCGGCCGACGGGTCCCGCTTCCAGGCGCCATCCAGAAAAACCAGGTCGCATTCCGGACATTTCGTATGGAGCCGGTATTTCCCGGGCCGGGGTCCGCCCACCCGCCCGCGCTTCTGAATCCGGAGCGTTTCACGCAACTGCATCTTTTTGGTCATGAATCCTCCCAGTCACGATAGGGAAACTCAACCGGGATGCCGGATCCGGCCGGGACCGTACAGCGTCAAACCGTGGAGGGAAAGCAGGGGGGCGAAGGCAGCAAGGAAGCATGGCCATGATCCGTCCTGTTTGTCGCCACTATACCATATTCCCCATCCGCACGCTGGTGTACAATCCCGGGTTGATCGGACAGGGAGGGGTCGATGCCGCACACATCCGGATACCGCTGGGCCCAGTGGGGCGATCTCAACGCCTTCTTCGGCCTGATGCTCGACAACGTCACCAACCTCGTCATCCTCACCGGGATCCTCGTCGGGGTCTACGGCTACCCCGCCGAAAGCGTCTACCGGCTGATGATCCCCGGGACCGCCCTCGGGGTCCTGGTGGGGGACGCCGTCTACACCTGGCTCGCCTTCCGCCTGGCGCGGAAAACGGGGCGGAGCGACATCACGGCGATGCCTCTCGGCCTGGACACGCCGAGCACGGTGGGCATCGCGGCCGCCGTGCTCGGCCCCGTCTACCTCGAAACCCGGGACGCCGTGACCGCGTGGCAGGTGGGCATGGCCGCCCTCATGATCATCGGGATCCTCAAGCTGGCCCTCTCCTTCCTGGGAGGCTGGGTGCGGCGCCACGCCGCGCAGGCCGGGCTCCTGGGGTCGCTGGCCGGGATCGGCGTCACCCTCCTCGCCTTCTTCCCCATGCTCAAGATCTTCTCCGCCCCGGTGGCCGGGATCGCCTCCCTGGGGATCATCCTCTACGCCATCGTGGCCCGGCGCCGGCTCCCCTTTGGAATCCCCGGAGCCTTCCTCGCCGTGGCCGTCGGCTGCCTCCTCTACTACCTGATGGGCGGCCTGGGCGTTCTGGGCGCCCGGGCGGCGGCGCCGGTGCTCGAGCTGCACCCCGCCCTCCCCCTCCCTACGCTCGGGTTCCTCGACGGGCTCGACCGGGCGCTCGCCTACCTGCCGATCGCCTTCCCCTTCGCCCTGATCACCATCATCGGCGGGATCAACAACACCGAGAGCGCGCGGGTGGCCGGCGACCCCTACCGCACGCGCGACATCCTCCTGACCGAGGCGCTGGCGACGATGGTGGCGGCCCTGTTCGGGGGGGTGGCGCAGACCACCCCCTATATCGGCCACCCGGCCTACAAGGCGATGGGGGGCCGGGCGGCCTACACCCTGGCCACCGGGCTCTTCATCGGCGTCGCGGGGGCGCTGGGCGCCCTCTCCTTCGTCATCGAGGCGATCCCCGAGGCCGTCATCACCCCCATCCTCCTCTTTGTCGGGATCCAGATCGTCGCCCAGGCCTTCGTCGAATCCCCCCGCGCCCACGCCCCGGCCGTCGCCTTCGCCGTCATCCCCGCGGTCGGTTACCTGGTGCTGACCCACACCAGCAGCCTGCTCGACAAGCTCGGCCCGGCGCTCACGCTCCCGGACGCGGTGGCGGCCGACCAGGTCATCCTGCGCGCCCTGGGCAACGGCTTCATCCTGACGGCGATCCTGTGGGGGGGGATGCTGGCCAGCCTCATCGACGGCCGCGTCCGGACCGGGGCCGCGTACGCCCTCCTGTGCGCGTTGTTTGCGATGTTCGGGCTGATGCACTCGGTCTCCCCCGCGGGGAGCCTCTACCTTCCCTGGCGCCTGGACAACCCGATCGTCTGGCACATAACCCTGGGCTACGCGCTCGTGGCCGCCTTCCTTCTCGCCGCGCGCATGGCGCGCCGGCCCGAAGAGCTGGAAGAGGAGTGAACCCTCATGGATTCCCACCAGAGAGTGCTGGTCGTCGACGCCTCGACCTCCTTCTACCGCATGAACCGATACCGGGTCGGGGATTTCTTCGGCCCCGTCGACCTGGGGCTGCACCTGGCGGGAAAGCAGAACAGCCTGAACTTCGGCATCGGGCTCCTGGCCGGCTCCATCTTCCCGGGGTCCAACCGGCTGATCGTCACCGGCTTTTCCCCCTGCTGGGGCGGGTTTTTCGTCTCCTCGATGGGGGGGGCGGGGCTGGTGTTCGAAAACCTGGGGCTCAACATGCTCTCGATCACCGGCCGGGCGCCCTCCCCTTCGATCCTCTACCTCAACCGCTGCCACGGAGAGGAGGTCGAGGTGGAGATCGAGCCGGTCGACGCCGCCGGGGTGTGGCGCGAGGGGCGCGGCGGCGTGTACGCCATGATGGATTACGCCCTGGGGCGTTTCGGCGGCCGGTATGAAAACGATCCCCGCGTGCTCGCGGTCGGCCCCGCCGCCCTGACGACCGACATGGGCGCCCTCTGCTCCGCCCCGGTCAGGCGGGGGGAGATGAGTCCCGCCGACACCTGGGCCGGACGCGGCGGGTTCGGGTCGAAGCTCCTCGCGCAGCACGGGATCGCCGCCGTCATCTACGGCGGGTCGGTGCTCGACGACGATTTCCGGGACCGGAAGGTGGCGGACGAATGGTTCCAGCACAAATACGAGAAAAAACTGCTGGCCAAGGATATGGAGGCGACGACCAAATACCGGTTCGAACCGAGGTTCGAGACCGGGGGCACCTTCGGCGTCAACTATGCCACCCTGGGCGGCCGCATGCTCTCCTTCAACTACCGCAGCATCTACATGTCGGAAGAGGAGCGGGTGCGCATCCACCGGGAATTCGTGCTCGGCCACTACCTCCGGCAGTTCAACGAGGAGACGATTCAGCCCAGGCATCAGACTACGTGCGGGGAACCGTGCTCGGCCGTGTGCAAGAAGCTGCGGGGGGAGTTCAAGAAGGACTACGAGCCCTACCAGGCGCTGGGGCCGCTGGCGGGGGTGTTCGACCAGCGGGCGGCCGAGCGCCTCACCCACCACGCCGACATGCTGGGGTTCGACGCCATTTCGGCCGGGGGGGTGGTCTCCTGGATGATGGAGTGCCTGGCCGAAGGGCTCGCGGAGCCGGAGGAATTCGGCGTGGACCGGCGCCCCGTCTTCGATCCCGCGGGCTTCGACGTGGTCGCCGACAGCGCGCATAACGCCGGCATCGGCATCGGGCTGCTCGACGCCATCATCGAAAAGAGGGGGCTCGTGGACCTGTCAGGGGGGGCGCGCAAATTCGCCCGCCGCCTTTCCCGCCTGAAGGGGAAGGAGGCCCTGGACCGCTTCGTCTACACCGCCTTCGCCCGCAAGGGGTGGATGGTGCCCAACCAGTACTGGACCCCCGGCGTGCTCTCCCCGATGTCGATCATGGGGAAGTACTACATGTATTACGGCTACGATTTCGTCCCCCCGCGCGAACTGGGGCGCAGAAACGCCGACCGCATGGTCGCCGAACTGGTGCTCGACAACCTCGGCATCTGCCGTTTCCACCGCCAGTGGGCCGAGGAGATGGCGCCCGAGATCATCGACGCTCTCTACGGGATGAAGGACGCCTACCTCGGATGCGCGGCCATGACCGCGGCCCGCATCCACTGCCGCAACTCATCGACCTTCTGGGAATCGGAACGCTCGGCCGACTATGTCCACCGCTTCCTGCTGCGCAAGCGCGATGTCGAAGGGGAGCAGGGGCCCGAACTCCTCTCCTGGCTCGACCGGTTCGCCGAGGACAAGATGGAGGCGGCGCTCGGTTTCTGGTACGAAACCCACAAGGGGATCCAGGAATCGCTGCGCGAATTCTGAGCCCGCACCCCGCGGTACGCATTTTTTCGTTGAGCCGCCGCCGCTTTGTCATACAATACCCCCAAGATCTGAAAAACCTTTGCATTTCCGCACCAGGAGGTGATTGATGAGACACGGGTATGGAGTGGCTGCCGCCTTGTTATCCATTACCGTCTGTTCCCTGCTTTCCTTTACCGCCGCCGCCGACGATTACGACCCCCAGAAGGAAATCGTGATTCCGTACGCCGAGTTCAACGGGCAGGCCGTGGAGCTGGTTGTCGACGGCAATTTCAAATCCGTCACGCTCAGGGTGAGAATCGAGAACTTCCCGCCGCCGAACCGGAGCCCGGAGCTGGAATACCTCAAGCAGGAGGTCCTCCGCTTCAAGAAGGAGAAAAAGGTAACGCTGGGGAATTCCGGGTACGAGCTGGTCTACAAGGGAGGCTACCCCTCCTGGGAGCCGATGGCGATCAGCAACCCCCCGGCCGAATGCCTCACCTTCGCCGAGGGGTCGATATCCGACATGACCATCACGGCCAAAGGACAGAAGAAGCGGCCCGCGCATTATCCCTACGAGGACTAGGCAGCTGCCACAATATTAAAGGGTCGGGCGCCCGCTCGCGGTCGCCCGCCCCCCCCGCCCCCCTATTTCCTCACTTTGAGCCCGTCCTCGTTTTGGGAGATGAAGTCCCTGATCTCCCCCGCGAACTCGAGCAGCCGCAGCCACTGTTCCTTGTAGAGCGTCACCGGGAAACGGCCCAGGCCGTAGACCGAAAGGGCCCCCTTCTGGCTCACCTTCATCGACAGCTCCCTGGAAGCCGCTTTTTTGAGAGCCTCGTTTTCCGCCCGCAGTTGTTCCAGCTCCGATCTCAGTTCTTCTTCGACCATGGGACTCCCTCCGGAACCGTGGAAGACAGGCAAAAGGCGTCGGCGGCCGCGCCGCCCTGATTTCCCTCATTCTACCACGGATCCCGACGCGCCCCCACGTTCATTACGGGAAGTTCAGTGGGACCGGCCCTGTCAGGAGATCGGAAAGTCTTCCTCGACCACGGTGGCGTAGTTCCTGAATCCGCGGGCAATGAGAATGTCGAGGTTCTCCAGACGCTTGCCCGACTGGTTCATCCGTTCGAAGATGGAGCAGACGTCGGCGATGTTGAACCCCCGCAGGTGGATGAGCGGCACCGGGTACTCCGAAAACATGTATTTAAGCTGGGCGAAGTTCTCCACCGCCTTCCGCCCGTACCCCTTCATCCCCGTAAGCCCCGCGACGTAGTCGTCGGGGAGCCCGGGCGCCTCCCGCACCGGGAAAAGGAACGCCGGGTCGGACTCCCACCGGTGCCGGAAGTAGTCCTGCTCCAGGAAAAACTCCCCCCGGGTCAGGTCGAAATGAACGGTATGGTCGACGTCGTAGTGTTCCTTGACCCTCCCCGCCCCGCCGTAGAACGAGGCCACGAGCGAGGTGGAGCGCTGCTGCCCGTCGAGGATGTAGACGTGGTGCCCCGCCCCCTCCCCGCCGTTTTCGGGGACGAAGAAGCCCCCGATTCTGCGGTGCACGTGGAGCCGGATCGTGGTGTTCCAGCAGAGGATGCTGCCGATGGGGTAGCGGCGGTAGAGGCTGTCCCAGAGGCTGACGATGTCCCCCGGCTCCCAGACGAACTGCCTCTGGAAGGTCGGGATCAGGAACTTCCCTTCGGCCAGCTGGCGGATGAAGTCGAGCAGGTTGCGGTTTTCGGTCTCGATTTTATGATGGCGATAATTCACTCCCCCCTCCCAAGGACCGATTATACCCCCTTTCCGGAAAATTGTGCGCCCACGCAATAAACCTTGCATTTGCGCCCTCCCCCGGCCGATCCTTAACCGATACATCAAAAAGGCAGGCAACCCCTGGAGACCAAGATGATCTGTCCCAAATGCGGCTTCAGCCAGGAGATCGGACCCGAATGCCCCCGTTGCGGCCTCGTCTTCGCCCGCTGGCGCGGACATGCTGCCCCACACTCGAGCTCAAGCACGGTCGACATCGCCCACACCCCCCCCACACTCTTCCGCAGACTTTTCAGGATCGCGCGCTGGGGGGTGCCCGCCCTGGCCCTCCTCACCCTCGTCCTCGTCCTGAAAAACTCCCCCCCGCCCGAGATCGAGGTCACGCCCGAGGCCGCAAAACAAGCGGAGCAAAAGGTCCGCGCCTTCCGCTCCGCCGCCCTTTACGGCACCGGGGCGCCCCTGATCCTCGAGGAAGGGGAGCTGAACGGCTGGCTCGAGGAGAACCTGGCCCTTTCCAGGCCCGGGGGCTTCTCCCCCTCCGATCACACCCCCGAATCGATCGTCGGGGTCGTCAACGACGCGGCCACGGCCCTTGCCGAGGGGAGCTCCGAACTCGACGAGGTCCGCTCCACCGTGCGCGACGTCAAGATCGAGCTCCTCGCGGACTCCCTCAGGGTCTACGCCGTCGTCGATCTCTACGGCAAAAACCAGTCGCTCGAACTGGAAGGTAAACTCCATAACGAGGCCGGGCACCTGACGCTCGAGCCGACCCGCGGAAAGCTGGGTTCCCTCCCCCTCTCCTCCGCGGTGCTCCGCGCCGCCGCCGACCGCATCTTCGGCTCCCCCGCAAACCGGGAAAAACTCCAGCTCCCCCCCTACATCAAGGACATCCGCGTCGAAGGGGGGCGCCTCGTCATTCTTCCCAACTAGCCCCGCTCCCCAATCAACCCACACCCGCAGACACCATCGCAGCGACCATTTCGCCGCATACAAAATTAGCGCCCATAGTGTACATTATGCGCATGAATAAAAGAGACACCCTCCACGGTTCCGATCGCGACTTCCTGCACCTGCTGGCCGACGCCGCCGCCGCCAACCCCTTCGGCGACGCCTACGCCGCCCTCGCTTCGAAAATCGCCGGGTGCCCCCCCGAAACCCCCGCGGCG
Source organism: Acidobacteriota bacterium (assembly GCA_012729555.1). Classification (NCBI taxonomy): domain Bacteria; kingdom Pseudomonadati; phylum Acidobacteriota; species Acidobacteriota bacterium. Next base: position 6,856 of record JAAYCX010000096.1, on the reverse strand, counting down.
GAACTGTACCAGCGCATCGTCGCCCGGCTGAGCGGGGAGGTGGAGCGGATGGAGTCGGCCGGGCTCCTCGACCTCGGCCGGCACTCCGGGGCGGACCAGCGCCTGCTCCGCTACGCCATCATGTTCGACGTCTACCACCGCTTCCTCCCCGAGCTCGACCGGCTGATCGCCGAGCAGTCTGCCGCCGCCGAACGGAGCCTCCCCGTCCCCTGCGCGGCGGACCTCCTCCATCTCCTCTCCCGCCGCGGCTTCGCCCCCGGGGAGGCGCGCCGTCTCTTCGCCATCCTCTACCAGATCCGCCGCGCCTTCTTCTTCATCGACCGCGGCCTCGTCGGGCGGAGCGAGTCGATGAAGCGGCTGCGGCGCCACCTCTGGAACAACGTCTTCACCCACGACATCCGCATGTACGAACGACAGCTCTGGAACCGGATGGAGGATTTCTCCACCCTCCTGCTCGGGGAGACCGGCACCGGGAAAGGGGCGGCGGCCGCCGCCATCGGCCGCTCGGCCTTCATCCCCTACAGCGAAAAGACCAACACCTTCGCCGAGAGCTTCGCCCGGGGCTTCGTCTCCCTGAACCTCTCCCAGTACCCGGAGTCGCTCGTCGAATCGGAGCTGTTCGGCCACAGGAAAGGGGCCTTCACCGGCGCCATCGAGGCGCACGAGGGGATCCTCGCCCGCTGCAGCCCCTACGGCGCCATCTTCCTCGACGAGATCGGGGACGCGAGCGTCCAGACCCAGATCCGCCTGCTGCGGGTGCTCGAGGAGCGCGCCTTCTCCCCCGTCGGCTCTCACGAGACGGCCAGATTCCGCGGCCGCATCATCGCCGCCACCAACCAGCCGCTCGACATCCTCCGCCGCTCGGGCCGCTTCCGCGAGGATTTCTTCTACCGCCTCTCCTCGGACGTCATCACCGTCCCCCCGCTCCGGCAGCGCCTCGACGAAACCCCCGCCGAGCTCGACGACCTCGTCTCGCTGATCGTCCACCGCATCACCGGCGACCGCCAGGGCGAAACCATTGCCGCCGTCCTCGACTCCCTCGCCGCCTCACCCGGGCGAGGCTACGCCTGGCCCGGCAACGTGCGCGAACTCGCGCAGGCCGTCCGCCGCATCCTGCTCAAGGGAACCTACGAAGGGGACTCCGGGACGGTCGCCCCGGACCTGTGCTCAAAACTGCAGGAAGGAATCGCCGCCGGCGCTCTCGAGGCCGACGCCCTCATGGCGGGCTACTGCCGCCTCCTCTACGGGCGCCTGGGCAGCTACGAAGCCGCCGCCCGCCGCCTCCATCTGGACCGGAGAACGGTAAAAGCATACATCCACAAACACGAGGCTCCGGAGATTTAGACCATGCAGGGTTTTCAGCCGACGAAGTTCCGGAAGATGAGGCCCGACATCATCGCCCCGGTGGCACTCGTTCTTGTCGGTTTTCTCTTCTTTCATGATTTCTTTTTTACCTCCAAGAATCTCTACTTTCGCGACATCCTCAATTTCCATTACCCCCTTCGGAAGGTGTTGATCGATGCCTTCGCGCAGGGCGGATTCCCCCTGTGGAACCCCCACATCGCCCTGGGGCAGCCGATGCTGGCCAATCCCAATTACATGGCCTTTTACCCGACGAACCTGCTCCACCTCTTCCTCCCTTTCAACTATGCGTTCAAGCTCCATTTCGTCCTTCACCCCATCCTGGGCGGACTGGGGCTCTATTTCCTCCAGCGCCGGCTGGACATCCGCCCTGCCGCCGCATTCACGGGAGCCCTCGCCTACGAGTTGTCCGGCACCGTCATCTCCTTTCTGAACCTCTACAATATCGTGCCCGCGGTCGCCCTCCTCCCTTGGATCGCCTGGGCCTTTCTGGGAGCCCTGCAGCAGCGACCGTTCAAGCGGAGCCTCCTGTTCGGCGCCCTGCTGGCGCTCGAGATCCTCGCCTTCGAACCGCTGATGGCCCAGTGCCTGCTTCTGCTCCTGGCCGGCATGGCCGCGCTGCACCTCCTGGAACAGACCGACCGCCCGGCGGCCCTCCGGCGCATCCTTCGTGTCGGCCTGTCGGGCGCCGCATTCGCCCTGGGCCTGGCCGCCGTCCAGGTCCTGCCGACGCTGGAACTGCTCCCCCTCTCGGCCCGGGGCGCGCTCGACTACGCCGAAGCCGGAGGGTGGTCGACCCACCCGCTGGACCTGCTCGGCGTGATCGTCCCCAACCTTTTCGGCCATTTCTATACGATCGGGTTCGTACAGTCCTGGGGGGAAGCGTTCCACCACGGCAGGGAGAGCTACCTGGTTTCCTTCTTCCTCGGAACGGGCGTCATCCTGCTCGCGGCCGTTTCCATGGCCAGCGCGCGCAGAAAGCTCCTGGCCGTATTGACGGCCCTGGCCACAGCCGGCCTCATCCTGTCGCTCGGGAGCCACCTCCCCTTTCACCAATGGATGTTCCACAACGTCCCCTTCTTCTCCCTGGGACGCTACCCATCCAAGTTCTTCCTGCTCGCGGCCCTGGCCCTCTGCATCCTCTCATCCCTCGGGGTGGAATCCCTGCTGGAGCGATCGGAAAGCCGGAAAATAAGAAACAGGAAAGGGTTGGCCGTGCCCGCCCTGGTATTGGCCGGTCTGGGCGCCTGTTTCCTGGCCTGGTTCAAGACCCACCCGGAGGTCCTGGAACGGTGGATCCGGGCCGCGGGGGACCCGGCGGGCAACGGCGTCAAGGACTATGACTGGATCCTCTCCTTCCTCTGGAACGCCCTGCTCACCAGCACCCTCTTTTCGGCCATCTACGGGACCCTGTTGCTAATGGCCCACCGCATCCAGTACCGGCTTCTGATCCTGCTGATTCCGCTCCTGATCGCGGCGGAACTGATCCCCGCCAACCTGCGCCTCACCCCCCTGATCAGCGAAGCGAACATCAACCATGTTTCTGAGATGAACCGCACCATCGCCGAAAAGGGCCCGAAAGAGCCCTTCCGGGTGGTGCCGCCCCTTTTGATGCAGTCAGGAGGACCGCAGCCCAACCTGCGCTTCCAGGCGCCCAACCAATCATCAGCCTGGCTCACCCTTTACTACCGGATGACGGGACAGCCGATGTACGGCATCATGGACGGCATCCACTATTCGGTGGATCACTCCGTTGACAGCCTGAACACAAAAGAATCCGAAACCTTGTGGGAAGAAATCAGGCGGTTGCCTCAGCCGAAGCGTCTCGATCCCCTGAGGAGACTGAATTCGCCCTGGATCCTCTCCATGGAGCCGCTGGCCTTTGAAGGGCTCACTCCCATCGTTTCCATGGACACGATCAGTCAGCGGCAGGTCCACGCCTATTGGCTGCAGCAGTCGCTCCAGCGCGCCTATTTCACCTCTGGAACGGAGTTCGTCCCATCACCGGATGCAGCCCTGGAGAGACTGCTCGACCCCTCGTTCGCGGCCGGAGCCGCGGTAATTCTGGAGGGAGAAGGCTCAAGCCGAAGCGGGACACCCGGGGCGGGATCGGTAACACTGAAGGGATACAGCAGTACGCGGGTGGTCTGCGAGGTATCCGCCGATCTCGACGGACACCTGGTGCTGCTAGACAGCTACTATCCCGGATGGGAGGCGCGGGTGGACGGAAAACCGGCCGAAATCCGGCGCGCCAATTACGCCTTTCGCGCGGTCCCGGTCGCCGCGGGCCGACACGTCGTGGAGTTTCGCTACTGCCCGAGAGTCTTCTACCTCGGCCTGGTCATCAGCGCCGTATTCCTCCTCGCGGGAGGCTTGGTCGCGACGCACGCCCTGCTTCCCCGGCACCGGCGCCGGGGAAAGAACCCTACTTCAGCCTGACGAGGGCCAGCAGTCCAATACAGGAGAGGAGCAGTCCGGCATATTCGATCCAGGAGCGCTCAAATTCCAGCACCGCCCGCCCCTTGCCGTAAAACAACATGAGGTCGGGCGATGCCCGGTAGATCTCCGCTTCATGCCCGTCGATCGTGAGCCTCCAGTTCGGGAAGTAACCCATCCGGACGAATACCGGAATCTCCTGCTCCGCGTGCACCTGCAGTTCCAGCCGGTCCCCGTTGCGAGATTTGGAAAGGACCTCGACCCGCTCCCCCGGCAGGGCGCCGCGCGCCGCCTGGGGCGCCGGCTTCTCCGTGAAGATCGGCACCCCCTGCATCTGCATAAACCAGAGGGTGTTGGTCATCTTCCAGTGCGACTGCGGACTCTTCGGGACATAGGGAAGCGCTTCCGCCAGTTCCCCCGTCCCCACTTCATAAAGATAAAAATCGATCTGGTCGCCGCGCAGGTGATAGCGCTTGTTGACGTATTCGCGCTCCTCCGGCTTATTAAATTTCGGAGCCGGATAGCTGTTGATATATCGTTTTTTCGTGGCCAGCCCCGGGTCGAGCGTCACTTCGAGCTTGGTGTCCGTATAGACATGGCTGATGCCGAAAAGCCTCAACCGGTCCATCACATATTGCAGATACCTCTCCTTAAGAACTCCGGGCCCGACAAAATCGGAGGGAGTTCCCCAGACATAAGCATGAGGGTCGATCATCCGGGTGAGGTCGGCCATGAATCGGCCATTGATCCCCGATTCGATGAAGAGGCCGAGGATCGCCTGGTTCCCGGTCCGCACGGGGATCAAATCATGATGGACGTGATAGGAGGGCAGATGGGCCGGGTGGGCGGCAGAGAGGATCCGGCCCTCCACCTTGCCGAAATCGGGCATCGCAAAATCGGGAACCCCTTTTGGTTGGATCCCGCCATTAAAGTAGCCATACGCTCCCACGGCAATGGCCATGGCCCCGGCCGACAACAGGAGGAATCTCGACCGCAGCCAGGCCACCAGGAAGATCGGCAGGAGAAAGAGCAGGTAGATGGTCAGGCGCGGGAATTGGATGTCGATCTTCCACATGCTCCCGATCAGGATGAAATTGGCCAGCAGGGTGAAAGTAACGGCCAGCGGGCGCAGCCGCTGACTGCGAACATGGGAGAGCGCCAAAAACGACCCGTTGATGACGAGAAAGAGGAGGGGCAAAGACCAGTTAATAGGGATGGTTTCGGGATTCATGTATCCGCGCCGGGCGATGAAGGGGACGGCCCAGAGCGCAGAAAGGAGAAAACCGATCGCCAAAATCCTGATCAACGTTCGCCACGACCGGTCCTGTGGGGAAACCAGGAATTGGTCCATGCAGAGCGAGGCCCAGAAAATCCCCGCAATCAGGGCCGCGAGCGGGTGGACCAGGATCAGGACACCCAGCAGGAGCGCCGGGCCCTTCCAATGCTTCCGCAGATCTCCCCCCCCGCAGCCGGCCATGAAGAAAAAGAGGAGCGGCAGACTCAGGGCGTTGGCGAACAATCCGACATTCAGGAGGGCCTTCAAATCGGACCCCAGGTTCTGGGACCCGAACAGCTCGCCGCACAGGAACATCTGGGCCGTCATCCAGGTGGCGCATACCGCCGCCTGCAGATCGTCCAGCCCCCAGCGGCGCCCAAAGGAGTAGAAGGCGACCGGGAGGACGAGGAGACTAAGGCAAACCAGCAGCTTCATCGCCCCCGCCACCCCCAGGGGGTAACTTAAAATTGCCGCCAGAAAGTGGGCCAGGGGGGGGTAGAAGACATTCTCGGGGAAGCCGCCATAAAAAAATGGGTTCCAGCCCGAAAACCAGGGGAGCAGGTGGAATTTGACGTGCCAGACCGCGGCGTAGTGGCCGGAAAAGTCCCATTCCAGGAGATTGTTGAACCGGACGAACGGGATTAGAACAAAACACATCGCCAGGAACTGAAGCGGATAGGATAACCAGAACCAGCGCCATTTTGAGTGAATCAGCACATTCCCTCTCATGAAAAAGCCGCTATAGATGGTAAATGCATTTCGCCCTATAATCTATAGAAACGTTTCGATGTCGGGTACAGCCTGTTTGTCAAATCCTATATTGGGGCGGGCAATCATGGCAGGGCGGCAAAACAGGTAAAAGGCCTGGACAGAAAAAGAGGCGGGCACCTTATGGAACCCGCCTCTCATTCACACTGTTTTGGCAACTACTTGATCTGTCCGATTGCTTCTCCTGACGCTAAACCAGTCGGAGCACTATCTCCATAGCGCACAACCATACTCTCGTCAACAAAATATTCGTAGCGCCCAGTGGATCCTGAACTTACAGGAGTGGAATCAAATCTAAAGGTCATGTTGTCCGTTCCAAGCTCATCAGCGTACTCGTACCCATTAAATCCTGCGCCCGAGAACCTGGAATCAACGAAGTTTCCAGCTACCAGACCGGCAAGGTCGGTAAACTGCTGATTGTTCACTGCCGCAGAAGCCATTTCTGCGGAACCGAGGGTGCGGCAGCCCTGGATGGCGCCGGCTTCGTTGGCGGCCATGCGGGCGGTCAGCATGCTGGGGACGGCGATGGCGGCGATGATGGCGATGATCGCCACGACGATCAGAAGCTCGATCAACGAAAAGCCCTGTTCTTTTTTCATCTGAGTTTTTTCTCCTGTTGGGTTAAGTTTGTAACTTGATTGCATGACGCCCTCACATAGAGCAATCGGCGTGCCAAAAGTGACCGATGGAAATAGCAATTTGTAATATTTTTTTAATCCTTTATTTGCATGCACTTACCTGATGCCCGAAGAGGGGCGCGAAAGATCTCCTGCTCGGGCGTGGAGCGGGAACCGTTTTGAATGCTGAATCTCAGCATCGGGGGTGATGGGATTCCGCACCCTGCGGGACGCACGGGCGCCCTCTACTCAAATGAACGGACCGGGCGGAGTGCCAAGAAAGATTTCGGGGATTACAATTTGATGTTGAGCGTCAGCATCCGGTGGCGGAGAGAGCCCTTGCTGAGGTTGAGGCGCTGGGCGGCCAGCGTCTGGTTGCCGTCAGTGCGGCGGAGGG
>JAAYCX010000095.1 GCA_012729555.1 Acidobacteriota bacterium | reverse complement strand
TAAGAATCAGGCTGAAGGCTTACGACTACAGGGTGCTGGACCAGTCCACCTCTGAGATCGTGGATATCGCAAAGCGGACCGGTTCCCGTGTTTCCGGGCCGATTCCCCTGCCCACGGTCAAGAACAAATTCTGCGTTCTGCGCTCGCCCCACGTGGACAAGAAATCCCGGGAGCAGTTCGAGATCCGGACGCACAAGCGGCTGGTGGACATCCTCGAGCCCACCCCGCAGACCGTCGACGCTCTCATGAAGCTGGACCTGCCCGCGGCCATCGATGTCGAAATCAAGGCTTTCGGCACGGAGCACAAGTAGGGACTTGCGTGATAACGAACAGGGAGGCTGCGGGGCGGAGATGGGCCGCTTGCTTTCCGCCGAAATCTAACCGGGTGCAACTATGGTTGATGGACTGATTGGAATTAAGATGGGCATGACCCAGGTGTTCGACGACAACGGAACCGTCGTCCCGGTCACGGTGATCAAGGCCGGGCCCTGCGTCGTGGTTCAGGCCAAGTCGAAGGACGCCGACGGGTACGAAGCGCTCCAGCTGGGCCTGGTGGAATTCATCCGGCCTTCCCGGGTGACGAAACCCCGAAGCGGGCATTTCAAGAAGGCGGAGGTGCCGCCGTGCCGGGTGCTGCGGGAATTCGGGGGTGCCCAGGCCGGTGACGCGCCCGCGGTGGGGACGCAGATCCTCGTCGGGCAGGTTTTCCAGGCGAACGACAAGGTCGACATCTGGGGGACCAGCAAGGGGAAGGGGTTCGCCGGGTTGATCAAGCGGCACCATTTCGGCGGCGGCGCCAAGAGCCACGGTTCGATGTTCCACCGCGCCCCGGGATCGATCGGCGCCAGCGCCTACCCGAGCCGCGTGATGCCGGGGATGCGGGCCGCGGGGCACATGGGGAGCGAAAGGGTGACGGTTCAGAACCTGCAGGTCGTGCGGGTCGAGGAACAGGACAACCTCCTTCTGGTGAAGGGGGCCGTACCGGGCCGCAACGGCGGCTATGTCGTAATCAGGAAGGCTTAAGGGCCGGCGGATCGCCGGCCCGCCGGGGCCGGTCGTCATTCGAAATTCGAGAGGTTGGTGATGGCGGAAATTGAGGTTAAAAACCTTGCCAATGAGGTGGTCGGAAAGATCGAGCTCTCCGACGAGGTGTTCAAGGCCGATTTCAATCAGCCCCTCATATGGGAAGCGGTGAAGCACTACAATGATTCGCTCCGCGCCGGAACGGCCTGCACCAAGGTCCGGGGCGAGGTGAGCGGGAGCGGAAAGAAGCTGTGGCGGCAGAAGGGAACCGGCCGCGCGCGCATCGGCAGCGCCCGCAGCCCCCTGTGGCGGCACGGCGGGACGGTTCACGGCCCGAAGCCCAGGGACTACGGCTACCGCTTTCCGCGCAAGAAGCTGCGGGGGGCGATGCGCTCGGCGCTGTCGGCGAAGCTGAGCGGGAACTCCCTGGCCGTGGTGGACGCCCTTCCGCTCGAAGGGCACAAGACGAAGGATTTCCTCAAGATCCTCAAGGGTTTCGGTTTTACGGGGAAGATCCTGGTGGTCGATTCGAGCGGTGACCGGAACCTGCTGCTGGCGCTGCGGAACCTGCCGGGAGTCAAGCTGGTCCCCGGGACGGGAGTGAACATTTACGATGTGGTCAACAGCAACGTGCTGCTTTTTTCCAAGGACGCCATCCTCAAGGTCCAGGAGGTACTGAGCCGATGAACCGGAGAGAATACGTATTGCGGCTCCCCGTCATTACGGAGAAGAGCACGCTGATGAAGGAAAACCTTCGCACGGTGGCATTCAGGGTTTTGAGGGATGCCAACAAGATCGAGATCAAGGACGCCGTCGAGAAGATGTTCAAGGTGAAGGTCCAGTGCGTGCGCACCGCCAACTTCCACGGCAAGAAGCGGCGCCAGGGGCGCTATGTCGGGCGGCGGTCCGACTGGAAGAAGGCTTACGTCACGCTCAAGGCGGGCGAAAAGATGATCGAATTCTCTGAGACGGTATAAAGCAGGAGCTGGGCGAAATCATGGCTTCCATAAAGACATACAATCCGACATCACCGGCGGTGCGGTTCAAGACCACGCTCGACAAGAAGGAGCTCTCCGCCGACCGGCCGCAGAAGCGGCTTACGGAGGGCCGGCAGCGGGTCTCCGGGCGCAACAACAAGGGGCGGATCACGATCCGTCACCGGGGGGGCGGGCACAAGAAGCTCTACCGGATCGTCGATTTCAGGCGTGACAAGCGGGAGATCCCGGCGAAGGTCGCGTCGCTCGAATACGATCCCAACCGTTCGGCCCTGATCGCGCTGCTCGCCTACGCCGACGGCGAAAAGAGGTACATCCTCGCCCCGGACGGCCTGGCCGTCGGGAGCTCGGTCATCGCGGGGGAGAATGCCGACATCCTGGTGGGCAACTCGCTCCCGTTGAAGAACATCCCGCTCGGCACGATGATCCACAACATCGAGCTCCGCAGCGGCAAGGGGGGGCAGATGGCCCGATCCGCCGGGACCGCGGCCCAGCTGCTCGCCAAGGAGGCGGGGTACGGCCAGATCAAGATGCCCTCCGGGGAGACCCGGATGGTGCACCTGGAGTGCTACGCGACCATCGGCCAGGTGGGGAACCTGAATTACGAGAACGTTTCCATCGGCAAGGCGGGACGCAGCCGGTGGCTGGGCAAGAGGCCCACGGTCCGCGGGGTGGTCATGAACCCGATCGATCATCCGCACGGCGGGGGGGAAGGGAAGACCTCGGGGGGCCGGAACCCGGTCAGCCCCTGGGGACAGCCCACGAAAGGTTACAAAACCCGGAACAATAAACGCACCCAGCGCTTCATCATCAAGCGCAGGGGCAAATAGGGAGCAGCATGACCAGATCAGTCAAAAAAGGCCCTTTTGTCGACGAGCATTTGCTCACCAAAGTGAAATCTTTGGCCGGCTCGGACAGCCGGACGGTTGTCAAGACCTGGTCCCGGCGCTCTACGATCATTCCGGAAATGGTCGGCATGACGGTGGCCGTGCACAACGGCAAGAAGTTCATACCCATTTATATTTCCGAGAATATGGTCAGCCACAAGCTCGGGGAGTTCGCCCCCACGCGCATGTTCAAGGGGCACACCACCAAGGCTTCGGAAAAGACAACCTCGGTAAGGTCGTAGACGGGTCCGGACCCTGCCGCGGCGCACAGCGGCCGCAGGCGGCCGGGTCGAGTTGAGAGCAGTCACCATACGGGAGGAAGGAGGCGGATCGAGGGTGAACCGGTCGTCGGGGCAGAATCCCGGCGTGGTGCCTGAAACCGCCTTGTGGATTACTATGGAAGCTATAGCAAAAGGCAAATACTTGAGGGGGTCGCCCCAGAAAGCCCGACTGGTCATAGACCTTATCCGTGGCAGAAATGTTCAGGATGCGCTGGCCATTCTTCGTTTTACCAACAAGCGGGCGACCAAGCCGATCATGAAGGTATTGCTCTCTGCCGTGGCCAACGCGAAGGAAAAGAATGCGGCCGCCGACGTGGACAGCTTCATCGTGGATCGCGCGGTTGTGGATTCCGGGCCGACGAAGTGGCGACGCAGGGTGCGACCGGCGCCCATGGGCCGGGCCTACAGGCAGCAGCGGCGCTACCAACACGTCAGCATTACTATTAAAGGCAAGGATATCGAGGAAGGGTAGGGAGGTCATCCGTGGGTCAGAAAGTTCATCCTTACGGTTTCAGGCTGGGAATCAACCGAACATGGCGGTCCCGATGGTTTGCGCGCAAGGATTACGGGGCGCTCCTTCATGAGGATCTCCGGCTCAAAACCAATCTCAAGAAAAAGTTCTCCCATGCGGGGATATCCCGGATCGAGGTGGAGCGCGCGGCCAACAAGCTGACGATCATCATCTTCACCTCCCGCCCGGGCATCATCGTGGGCAAAAAAGGGACGGAGATCGAGAAGCTGAAGAAGGATCTGCAGCTTCTGACCGGAAGAGATGTCAACCTGAAGATCCAGGAAGTCAACAAGCCGGAACTCGATGCGCAGCTCGTATCTGAAGGGATCGCGCAGCAGCTGGAGAAGCGCATCGCCTTCCGCCGGGCCATGCGGCGGGCGGTCGACGGCACCCTGCGTTTCGGGGCCAAGGGAATCAAGGTCCGGGTCTCGGGCCGGCTCAACGGCGCGGAGATAGCGCGCACGGAATGGTATCTGAGCGGCCAGCTGCCGCTGCATACGCTCCGGGCGGATATCGATTACGGTTTCGCGGAGGCCCACACCACGTACGGGGTCATCGGCGTAAAGGTCTGGATATACAAGGGCGAGGTTTTTGAGATGCAGAAGCCCGAGAAGGCAGCCCGGTAGGATCGAGGAGTCCACGAATCATGTTGATGCCTAAGAAGGTCAAGTACAGGAAGCAGCAGAAGGGAAAACGGCGGGGCAAGGCCTGGCGGGGTTCCGAGGTCAGCTTCGGGGAATACGGCCTGAAGGCCATGGAGGTCGGTTGGATCAGCGACCGCCAGATCGAGGCGGGCCGCGTCGCGATCACCCGTTTCGTGAAGCGGGGCGGAAAGATCTGGATCCGGGTTTTCCCGGACAAGCCGATCACCAAGAAGCCGGCCGAGACCCGCATGGGCAAGGGGAAGGGAGCGCCCGAGGGGTGGGTGGCCGTCGTCCGTCCCGGCAAGATCCTCTACGAGATGGAGGGGGTGAGCGAGGAGCAGGCGAAGGAGGCCATGCGCCTGGCCGGCAACAAGCTCGGGATCCCCGTGAAATTCGTGAAGCGGTTCGGAAAGGAGGAGTAATGAAGGCTTCCAAGCTTCGGGATATGTCCAGGGAAGACCTGCTCCTGGAAGAATCGGAATTGCGCAAGCAGCTGCTCAAGCTCCGGTTTCAGACCGCGACCGGGCAGGTCGAGAGCGGTCCGAAAATGAGGGGTGTCCGGCGGGACATCGCGCGCATCGAGACGGTGTTGAGGGAAATGGAACGAACCAAGTGACGGACGGCGGGTGACGCGCCGCCCGTCGATGCGTCACGCGCTGTTCGAATGAGGGAAAGATGGGGACTGAACAGAAGAGGGGAATCCGCAAGAGCCAGGTGGGAACCGTAACCAGTACGGCCATGCAGAAGACGGTCACGGTCGCCGTGGACCGGCTGGTGCAGCATCGGTTGTACAAGAAGATCCAGCGGAAGACCTCCAAATTCCTGGCGCATGACGAACAGGGTGCCTGCAAGGTGGGCGACCGGGTCCGTATCGTCGAGACGCGCCCGCTGAGCGCGCGCAAGAGATGGCGGGTGGAGAAGGTGCTTTCGGTCGCACCGAGCGTCGAGTAATGCATTGACGGGTTTCACAGCGTCGATCGATAGAGGGTCATCATGATACAGATGAGGACGATTTTGGATGTGGCGGACAATTCGGGGGCTCGCAAGATCTCCTGCATTCACGCCTTGGGCAACCAGGTGGGTCGGGTTGCCAGCCTTGGAGACATCATCACCGCCAATGTGAAGGAGGCCGCCCCGGACGGCACCGTGAAGAAGGGGCAGGTGGTCAAGGCCGTGATAGTGAGAACGCGCAAGGAGTACCGGCGCAAGGACGGCACGTATATCCGTTTCGACGATAACGCCGCGGTCCTGATCAACGACCAGAAGGAGCCGATCGGCACCCGCGTTTTCGGGCCGGTCAGTCGCGAACTGAGAGACCGGGAATTTTTAAAGATCATTTCGCTGGCGCCTGAGGTGCTCTAGCAGAGGTGGAAAGGGACGGAATCCGATGCCCAGAGTGCATATAAAGAAGAACGACATGGTTTACGTGCTGGCCGGGAAGGACCGGGGCAAGACGGGCAAGGTGCTCAAGGTCTACTCGGACAAGGACCGGGCCGTGGTCGAGGGGATCAACAACATCCAGAAGCATACGCGCCCGAACCCGCAGAAGAACGTGAAGGGCGGAATCCTGCCGAAGGAAGCGCCCATCCACATCTCCAACCTGATGGTGGTTTGCAAGCGCTGCAACAAGCATGCGCGGGTGGGCACGAGCGTCACCCAGGACGGCCGCAAGGTCCGGGTATGCAAGAACTGCAACGAGCTTATCGACGCATAGGGCACGACGAGGGTTGAAAGGTCAGATCATGAGCAGACTTCGGGAAACATATAAGACGGACGGCATACCCGCCCTGACGAAGCAGTTCGGGTACAAGAACATCATGGCGGTGCCCCGGCTGGTGAAAATCAACGTGAACATGGGCCTGGGGGAGGCGATCACCAACGCCAAGATCCTGGACACGGCGGCCGAAGAGCTCGCGGCGATCACGGGGCAGCGACCGGTGGTCACCAAGGCCAAGAAATCGATCGCCGCGTTCAAGCTCCGGCAGGGGATGCCGATCGGCGTCACCGTCACCCTCCGGGGCGACCGGATGTACGAATTCTTCGACCGACTGATCAGCATCGCGCTGCCGCGGGTGCGCGATTTCCGGGGCGTGTCCCCCCGCGCCTTCGACGGCAGGGGGAACTACACGCTGGGGCTGCGGGACCAGCTGATTTTTCCCGAGATCGATTACGGGAAGGTGGACAAGTCCCGCGGCATGAACATAACGATCGTGACGACGGCCGCGAGCGACAACGAGGCTTACGAGCTTTTGAAGATCATGGGTATGCCCTTTGCGAAGAAGGGGCAGCAATAGCGAGTCAAGGATCCGGCCGCGAGGTCCGGGTCGAAACTGCTGACGGGAGTTACTGTGGCCAAGACCAGTATGATAGCCAAAGCCAGGCGGACGCCGAAGTTCGCCGTGCGCGCACACAACCGCTGTCTGCGTTGCGGACGTTCTCGCGGGTATTACCGGAAATTCCAGCTCTGTCGCCTGTGTTTCCGAAGCCTGGCGCTCACGGGCGAGATCCCGGGAGTGACCAAGTCGAGCTGGTAGGAGCGGTATCTGACGCAATTTTATACAGAGTTGGAGTAGATCATGACAATGACCGATCCCGTTGCCGACCTCCTGACGCGGATACGAAACGCCAGCAGGGCGCGGCATGAGACCGTGGACGTTCCATCGTCGAAGCTGAAGCTGGAAATCGTCCGAATCCTGAAGGAAGAAGGGTACATCGCCAATTTCAGTCTTGCCGAGGACGACAAGCAGGGCATGATCCGGATTCAGTTGCGCTACGCGGCGGGGAAGAGCCCCGTGATCACCACGCTCGAACGGGTGAGCCGTCCGGGATGCCGGGTCTATTCGGGCAAGGGCGAGATCCCGTCCGTTCTGGGCGGTCTGGGAATCTGCATCGTGTCGACCTCCCAGGGGGTGCTGACGGGAAAGCAGGCTCAGGAAAAGGGATTGGGCGGCGAAGTGCTGTGTGCCATAAGCTAAATTAACGGTTCGATATCCCGGAGCCGGGCGGGGAGGTCCCCGCGATGCGGCGGATCCGGATCCCGAAACATTAGAAGGTGTGTTATGTCGCGAATAGGGAAAAAGCCAATCATCGTGCCGAGCGGGGTCAAGGTGACCATTCGCGAGCGCGAGCTCGAGGTGGAAGGCAAGCAGTCCAAACTGACGACCCTGATTCCGCCCGGAATCCGCTTTGAACTGAACGGAGATACGCTGACGGCCATCAGGCCCTCTGACGACAAGCCCTATCCGGCGTACCACGGGCTGGCCCGGGCCCTGGCCGCGAACTGCGTGCAGGGGGTCAGCCAGGGGTTCACCAAGCAATTGGACGTGGTGGGAATCGGATACAAGGTGGACGCCAAGGCCAAGTCCGTCGTGCTGTCGCTCGGGTACTCCCACCCGATCGAATTCCCGATTCCCGAGGGGATCAGCGTCAAGGTTGAAAAGCAGAACCGGAGCATCCAGAATTACGTGGCCACGATCGTCATCTCCGGTTCCAACAAACAGGTGGTGGGGCAGGTGGCAGCGGACATCCGGTCGCTGAGAAGACCTGACGCCTACAAGGGTAAAGGACTCCGGTATGCCTCCGAGGCTGTCCGGCTCAAGGTCGGAAAGAAGGGTGCGTAATGATTTCGACAACTGACCGCTCCGGCGAGCGCCGCAGGATTCACAGGAGAATCCGGGCAAAAATCTCGGGCCAAAGCAGCCGTCCGCGGCTGTGCGTCTATCGCAGCTCCAGGTACGTGTACGCGCAGATCATCGATGACACCCAGGGGAAAACCCTGGTGGCCGCTTCCACCCTGGAGAAGGATGTCCGGGGGGATTTGAAGAACGGCGGGAACATCGAGGCCTCCAAGCTGGTGGGCAAGGCGATCGCGGAGCGCGCCCGGGCCAGGGGGATCGAGAGCGTGGTTTTCGACCGCGGAGGGTACCTCTATCACGGGCGGATCAAGGCTCTGGCCGAGTCGGCCCGGGAATCGGGACTCAAATTCTAGTTCGGCGGCGGGGCGCCCGTGGGGACGCACGCCGATAGGGGGGAAGCTTGGAAAAGAACGATCCGAATGCGCAGGAGCTGAAGGACCAGGTGGTCTCCATCAACCGCGTGACCAAGGTGGTCAAGGGGGGGAAAAACCTGAGTTTCAGCGCCCTCGTGGTTGTGGGCGACCAGAACGGCATGGTCGGCTACGGAATGGGAAAAGCCAAGGAAGTGCCTCAGGCGATCCGCAAGGGTGTGGAGCAGGCGCGCAAGAACATGATTCGTGTCCCGCTCAAGGGCCGCACCATTCCGCACCTCATCCTGGGACGGTACGGGGCCGGGAGGGTGATCCTCAAGCCGGCTTCCGAGGGAACGGGCGTCATCGCGGGCGGGCCGGTTCGAGCGGTGCTGGAATCCGCCGGAATTTCCAACATTCTCACGAAGTCCCTGGGCACTACCAACCCGCACAACGTGGTCAAGGCCACATTCGACGGGCTGATGCGTCTCCGGGAGCCGAATGAGGTTGCCAAACTGCGCGGCAGGCAGGTCGAGGAACTGTAATGGTATCGAAAAAGAAGGCGGCGGAGCAATCGGGCGCGACCCTGAAACTGGTCTATTTTCGCAGTGCGATCGGGACGCCCCAGAAACACAAGCTGGTCATCAAGGGCCTCGGGTTCAAGCGGCTGAACCAGGTTGTGGAACGGGTGGATACCCCCGCGGTCCGGGGGATGGTGGCGAAGGTGCCCCATCTGGTCAGGATCCTGGAAGACCGGGACTAACGCAACCGGGGCCGGAGGCCCCATGAGAGCGGGACAAAGATTATGTTGAGCATAAATACACTGAAACCGGCCCCCGGGGCGAACCGCAAAAACAAGCGCGTGGGCCGCGGCATGGGTTCGGGGCACGGCAAGACCTCCACGCGCGGGCATAACGGGCAGCATTCGCGTGCGGGTTCGAGCATGCGCCCGGGGTTCGAGGGCGGGCAGATGCCCTTGTACCGGCGCCTGCCCAAGCGTGGGTTCACCAATGTCTTTCGCAAGGAGTACGCCTGCGTGAACCTGGAGAAGCTCGCCGGGTTCGAGGCCGGGGCCAAGATCGACCCGATCGTGCTGAGGGAGCACGGGATCATCCGGAATTTCCACTCGGACGTCAAGATTCTGGGTACGGGGGAGCTGAAACAGGCGCTGCATGTCAGGGCGCACAAATTCAGCAAGAGCGCCGCAGAAAAGATACAAAACGCGGGCGGCACCGTTGAGGTCATCGCTCAATAAATAAAACGACGGCTCTGGTTCATGGGACAGGGGAGTCTTTGGGCCTTCAGTGTGAGGCTTTCGGGGTTCTAAAAAGACGATGGCGGAAGAACGAAGTCCAATTCTGAGTTCGATCCAAAACATCTTCAGCATCCCGGATCTGCGCAAGCGGGTCCTGTTCATGCTGGGGTTGCTGGCCGTGTACCGCGTGGGCGCCTTCATTCCGACCCCTGGGATCAACCATGCGGCGCTGGAACAGCTGTTCCAGTCCAACGCGGGCACCATTTTCGGATTCCTGGATATCTTCTCGGGCGGAGCCCTGCGCCGTTTCAGCATCTTCGCCCTGGGCATCATGCCCTACATCACGGCCTCCATCATCCTGCAGCTCGCCACGGTCGTCGTCCCCTACCTCGAGAAGCTCTCCAAGGAAGGGGAGCTGGGGCGCAAGAAGATCACGCAGTACACGCGCTACCTGACGGTGGTCCTGACGCTGTTCCAGGGGTTCATGACGGCCATGGCCCTGGAGCGCTCGGGCGAGCAGATCGTGACGGCGCCCGGGTGGGGATTCCGCCTCATGGTGATGATCACGCTGACCACGGGAACCGCCTTCATCATGTGGATCGGGGAGCAGATCACGGAGCGGGGGATCGGCAACGGCATAAGCCTCATCATCTTCGCCGGTATCGTCGTCGGCCTGCCGTCCGCCATCGGCTTCATGTGGACCAATGTCGTCGATCTCCGCACGTGGTCCCCGCTGACGGCGATCCTGCTGCTGGTTCTGATGGTCCTGGTGGTGGCCGCCGTGGTCTTCGTGGAGCGGGCGCAGCGGAAGATCCCGGTCCAGTACGCCAAGCGCGTCGTCGGCCGGCGCGTATACGGCGGCCAGGCGACGCACCTCCCGCTGAAGGTGAACTCGGGAGGAGTGATCCCGGTGATTTTCGCCGCGTCGATCGTGGCCATTCCCTCCACCATGGGGACGGTCATGCCGTACGACTTCATGCGCAGCCTCTCGGAGCAGCTGAGCCAGGGGATGCCGCTGTACAACCTGATGTACATCGCGGGGATCGTTTTCTTCTGCTTTTTTTATGTGAGCATCATCTTCAACCCGATGGAAGTGGCGGACAACATCCGCAAATACGGCGGCTACATCCCGGGCATCCGCCCCGGGCACCGCACCGCCGAATATATCGACAGGATACTGAGCCGGCTTACGGCGGCGGGCGCCTTTTACCTGGTGCTGATCTGCCTCCTTCCGGAATTTCTGATAACGGGTTTCAAAGTTCAACCCATCCCATGGATCGGTCCCTGGCTGGACGACCTGCTGAATTCGCTGCAGATGAGTTGGATCACGACGGGATTGGGCGTAACCTTCTATTTTGGGGGGACTTCGCTCCTGATCGTCGTCGGCGTGGCGATGGATACGATCCAGCAGATCGAGTCGCAGTTGATCATGAGGCATTACGACGGCTTCATGAAAAAGGGGAGAATCCGGGGGAGAAGAGGCTGAAAGGATTGACGGTTCGCGATGGACGGTTGAAGAGTTGTGGACATCCATTCTGCCGGAGATTGCAGGCCATGATCGTCAATAGGTTATTGTGGCGAAATTCCGATTAGGGATTATAATGTTCGGGCCGCCGGGGGCCGGCAAGGGGACCCAGGCACGGCTCCTGGGTGAAGCGCTGGGGTTCCCCCACATCTCCACGGGCGATATCCTGCGGGGGGCGCTGAAAGACCAGACGGAATTGGGGAAGAAGGCCAAGACCTTCATGGAATCGGGAGACCTGGTCCCCGATGACCTTGTCGACGCCATCGTCAGCGACCGGCTGAAACGGGATGATTGCAGCCAGGGATTCATCCTGGACGGGTACCCCCGGACGATCCCGCAGGCGGAGTTTCTGGAATCGCTGTTCGAGAAGGAGGGGGCCCGGATCCTGACGCTGGGGATCAAGGTCGAGAACAGCATCCTCCTCAAGCGGTTGTCGTCGCGATGGACCTGTCCCAAGTGCAGCCGGACGTACAGCGAAAACCTGGCGCCCGGAACGGTCAACGGCCTGTGCAGCCGGTGCGGAGTGCCCCTGGTGCAGCGCGAGGACGACGCCGGGGAAGTGATCGCCGAACGGTTGCTGGTGTACCGCAACACGACCCGGCCCGTGATCCGGTACTACAGGGAGCGGGGGATGTACGCGGAAATCGACGGGGACAGATCGGTAAAGGAGATTTTCGAAAACATTATCGATATTGTCAGGGAACGAACCGATCTGCAGCCGCAGCCGAAAAGTCCGGCCCATCAGGGGCCGGCGGGGTTGGGGCGGCCGATCGCACATTGAAGCGAAAATATGCCCAAAGAGGATGCGATAGAGGTTATGGGGACGGTGGTGGAAACGCTGCCGAATGCCATGTTCCGGGTCGAACTGGAAAACAAGCATCTGGTTCTGGCGCACGTGTCGGGCAAGATGCGCAAGAATTTCATCAGAATTCTGCCGGGTGACAAGATCCTGGTGGAGCTCTCCCCCTATGATTTGACGAGGGGGCGGATCGTATATCGGTATAAATAATCGGGAGTGCGCCGCACATCCTGTACACTATAGGGTCACGACAATGAAGGTAAGGGCATCGGTAAAGAAAATATGCGCGAAATGCAAGGTTGTGCGCCGCAAGAGAGTGGTTCAGATTCGGTGCTCCAACCCGAAACATAAGCAGCGCCAGGGTTAAGGGGAGGTTACATTGGCCAGAATCGCAGGAGTGGATCTGCCGCTGAACAAGCAGGTTCAGATCGGGTTGACCTATATCTACGGCATCGGGCAGAGCCGGGCGGTCAAGATCTGTCAGGAAGCCGGGATCAAGCTGGGGACCAAGGTGAAAGACCTGACGGAGGAAGAGGCCGTCGGGATCCGCAACATCCTCCAGCGCGACGGGATGGTCGAGGGGGACCTGCGTAAAGCGGTTTCCATGGATATCAAGCGGCTTATGGAAATCGGCTCCTATCGGGGGCTGCGTCATCGCCGCGGGCTGCCGGTACGGGGACAGAGGACGCATACCAACGCCCGAACGCGCAAGGGACCGCGCCGAATCGCGGGCAAAAAATAGAGGAGCTTCCGGGAGCTATTCATGGCAGAGAAACAGGTAAAGAAGACGGGCAAGAAAAAAACGGGGAAAAAGCGGGAAAAGCGCAACGTTCCGGCGGGAGTGGCGCACATCCTCGCGACCTTCAACAACACGATCATCAGCGTCACGGACCTGGATGGGAACCTGCTGGCCACGTCGAGCTCGGGCGCGGTGGGTTTCAAGGGATCGAGAAAAGGGACCCCGTTTGCAGCCCAGCAGGCCGCCTCCGTCGTGGCGGCGGCCCTGAAGGAATTCGGCACGCGCACGCTTCAGGTGCATCTGAAGGGGCCGGGAGCCGGACGCGAATCCTCCATAAGGGCGCTGCAGAACGCCGGACTCGAGGTCAAGGCGATCCGCGACCTGACCCCGATCCCGCACAACGGATGCCGGCCGCCGAAGCGAAGAAGAGTTTAAGGGTTTAGGATCACGGATTTGAGCAAGGCAGCATACAAGAAGGAGATCAGGAATTGGCTAGATACCGCGAAGCAAAATGCCGGCTGTGCCGACGAGAGGGAACGAAGCTTTTCCTAAAGGGCGACCGCTGCTTCAGGGATACCTGCGCCGTCGAAAAACGGAATTTCCCCCCGGGACAGCACGGCCGGAGCCGGCGCCCTCCCAAGACCGTCGGGTACGGGGTGCAGCTGCGCGAAAAGCAGAAGGTGAAGCGCATCTACCGGGTCCTGGAGAACCAGTTTGCGAATTATTTCGCCAAGGCCGACAAGATGAAGGGGATCACGGGCGAAAACCTGCTGATGATGCTGGAGCGGAGGCTCGACAACGTCGTGCACCGCCTCGGATTCGCCCCGTCCCGGGACCAGGCGCGTCAGCTGGTGACGCACGGACACATCCAGGTGAACGGGAAAAAGGTCGATATCGTCTCGGCCCAGGTCAGCGTCGGCGACACCATCGCGCTCGTCGAGCGCACCCGGAAGAACCAGCAGGTGCTGGATTCGGTCGCCTCGATCAGCGGGCGCGGCGGCGTCCCGGCATGGCTCACGCTGGACGCTGATGGTCTCAAGGGGACCGTGGCCGCCCTGCCCAAACGCGAAGACATTCAAATGCCCATCGACGAACAACTGATCGTGGAACTCTATTCGAAGTAAGGGAGAGATCAGGTAAGGGGAAAATTATGACTAGAGCTTTTCAGAAGCCCAAGAGGCTGATCTGCGATCTTGACACCCTGAGTCCGACCTACGGCCATTTCTACGCCCAGCCCTTCGAAAGAGGATTCGGCACGACGATCGGGAATGCGCTGCGCAGGGTGCTGCTCTCCTCCATCGAGGGCGCGGCGATCACGGCCGTCAAGATCGACGGAGTGCTTCACGAGTTCACGCCGATCCCCAACGTCAAGGAGGACGCGACCAACATCATCATGAACCTGAAGCAGGTCCCGCTCAGGATCCACGTCGACCACGTGAAGACCATCACGCTGGAGTCGGACGAGGCGGGGACGGTCACCTCGGCCAACATCGTCTCCGACCCGGACGTGGAGATCCTCGACCCCAGCGTCCATATCGCCACCATCGGCGAAGGGGGCCGGCTCAAGATAGAAATGCGGGTCAAGAAGGGGCGGGGGTACATCCAGGCGGACGAGAATTTCGAGGAAGAGCTGCCCCTGGGCTACATCCCCCTCGACAGCGTTCACTCGCCGATCCGGAGGGTCAATTATTCGGTCGAGGCCGCCCGGCTGGGGCAGACGACCGATTACGACAAGCTCGTGCTGGACGTCTGGACCAACGGGTGCATCCGGCCCCAGGACGCCATCGCCCATGCCGCGAAAATTGTCAAGGATCACATGGCCATCTTCATCAACTTCGAGGAGAAGCCCGAGGAGGAGGAAGAGCAGGATGACGGCAAACAGGGCGAGATGATGGAGAACCTGAAGCGCTCGGTCGAGGAGCTGGAGCTGTCGGTCCGTTCCTACAACTGCCTGAAGAACGCCGATATCAAGACGATCGGCGAACTGGTCCAGAAGACCGAGGCTGAGATGCTGAAGACGAAGAACTTCGGGCGCAAGTCCCTGAACGAGATCAAGGAAATCCTTTCCGGAATGAACCTGTCGTTCGGGATGAAATTTGATTTGGAAGGCAAGCCGGTTCCTGTTCCCAGGGCGGAATAACCGGAAGGCCGGAGAAGCAGATCGGAGACGGGATTCATGAGACATCGAGTGGGTGGGAAAAAACTGGGACGGAAGACCGCGCATCGCGTGATGATGTTCCGCAACATGGTCACGTCGCTCCTGGACAAGGAGTGCATGGTGACCACCCTGGATCGGGCCAAGGCGGTGCGCCCTATCGCGGAGAAGATGATCACCCTGGGAAGGCACGGCTCGCTGCACGACCGCAGGCAGGCGGTCGCCTACGTCAAGGACCCGGCGGTGGTGTCGAAGCTGTTCGCGACCCTGGGGCCGCGGTTCGCGGAGAGGCCGGGGGGGTACACCCGCATCATCCGCCTGGGCTTCCGGGACGGGGACGGGGCCCAGAAGGCGAGGATCGAACTGGTGGGGAGCGAATTCAAGGCCGCCGGCAAGGAAGAGGGGAAGAAGGGGAAGAAGAGCCCCAAAAAGGCCGCCGCCGAAGGCGAGAAGAAGGATTAACGGACCCGGTTTTTCCGGGCGACTTTCCGCCGCCGGGCAGTGCGCCGCCCGACAGTACGATGGACGCGATGATTTTTGACAGAGTTCCTCGAGCCCAACTCCCCACCCGGTACGGGGCGTTCATCATCCACGGTTTTCGCGACCGGGAAACGGGTGAGGAAGCGGTGGCCCTGGTCGCGGGGTCGCCCGGGCCGGATGCGGTCGCGCTCGTCCGCATCCACTCCCAATGCCTCACGGGAGACGTGTTCTCCTCGCGCCGCTGCGACTGCGGGGAGCAGCTGGCCGCGGCGATGGACCTCATCGCCCGGTCGGGGTGCGGTATTCTCGTCTACCAGCAGAAGGAAGGGCGGGGGATCGGCCTGATCAACAAGATCCATGCCTACGAGCTGCAGGACCAGGGGCTCGACACCGTGGCGGCGAACCTGTCGCTCGGGTTCGAGGCCGACCTGCGCGACTACCGGATGCCGGCCGAGATCCTCAAGCACCTGGGCGCCACGCGCATCCACCTGCTGTCGAACAACCCCGAAAAGGTCCAGGGGCTCGAGCGGGAGGGGATACGCGTCGAGAAGCGTGTCCCCCTGGAAATCCCCCCCAGCCCGGTTTCCCGCGGCTACCTCAAGGTCAAGAAGGAAAAACTCGGGCACCTCCTCAACAACATCTAGGCCCGCCCGCTACGGGACGGTTTTCTGGATGTCGTCCGGGGTGGAGAAGCGGCCGTCGGGCCCGGCGGAGCGGAGCAGAATGCCGCCCGATTCCGTTACCAGGGCGGCCAGGGGCCGGCGCCAGGAGTCGAGCCGGATGAGGGGGGTGACGTAATCGGGCGTGAGCAGGTCCGAGAGCGCCACGTAGCCGTCGAATGCGGGCAGGCGCCCGTGGGCCCGGCGGTAGAGTCCGATCCCCTCGGCGATGCGGTCCAGGGTGCGGGCGGTTTCCTCGCTTTTCACCCTGTCCAGGGCGCGGGCCAGGTCCTCGATTGTCTCCCACTCCCCCTGTCCCAGGCGGAGTTCGCGCGCCGTCCATTCCCCGTCGCGGCGCTCCATCCGGAACGCGGCCCGGAGCCCGGTTTCGACAACGGCTTCGGATCCCGAAACCTGCGTCACCTTCACGACTTCCACGTCTTTCTTCTCGAGCTCCAGCCCGGGGGTCCGGGCGATGCGGTCCGCGGCCAGGCCGGGGGTCAACTGTTTTTTGCCGCAGGCCGGGGCGACCAGGAGGACGGCGCAGAGTCCCAGCGCGGCGATGGCCCGATTCAGCCTTTTCATGCCTGCAGAATACAGCATGGCGCCGTGCGGATGCAACCGCCCGCTGCACCCCGCCCGATTCGGGTCCCCGGGTTCGGGGCGCTTGCGCCCCCCCCCGGGAGAGGGTATGCTGGAGCCTGAACCGAATACGTATGCACACGACAGAGCCCGGCAGTCCCCGAAGCGCGGATACCCCCGTCCAGTTTCTCAAGGGGATCGGTCCGCGGCGATCCGAAATCCTCGCGGCCCACGGAATCCGGACCGCCGGGGACCTGCTCCACCACATCCCCTTCCGCTATGAAGACCGGACCCGGTTCCGGTCCACCGTCGGTGTCCGGCCGGAGGAATGGGTCCTGGTACGGGGGGAAGTGTGCGGCGTCGGGGGGGGCACGGGCCGCCGCCCTGGATTCTCGGTTTTCGAGATGCTGGTGCGGGACCAGCGGGGCACCCTGCGGGTCAAGTTCTTCAACCAGCCGTATCTCCGGCGGGTGTACCAGCCCGGGGTCCGGCTGGTGCTCTACGGCCAGGTGAAGCGGGACCCCTACGCACACGGCGCGCCGGTGCTCATGAACCCGGAGTGCGAGGTCCTGGACGAGGACGGGGAGGGGGTCCATTCGGGGCGCGTCGTGCCGGTCTACCGCAGGCTGGGGGACCTGAAGTCGCGCACCCTCAGGCAGATCCTCCACGGGGTGGCTTCGGGCCTCCCCGCGGACATCCCGGACGGGATCCCCTCCTGGCTGGTCGCCAGGCTCCGCCTCCCCCCGAAGGCCGCGGCCATTCGTCAGCTCCATTTTCCCGTGCTCTCCTCCCGGCGTCCCGAGGAGAGGGAGAGGGAGATGGGGCTGTACAACTCCGGCACCTCCCCCGCGCACAAGCGGATGATGTTCGAGGAGCTGTTCCAGCTCCAGGTCGCGGTCCGGATGGTGCGCGAGGGCCGGGTGCGGCAGGTGAAAGAGCGGTCCATCCGCCTGGACGACCGGGTCCGGACGGCGATCAAGAAAATCCTCCCCTTCCATCCCACCCAGGCCCAGAAACGGGTGCTCGGGGAGATCGCGGCCGATCTCTGCTCGCGTCATCCCATGAGCCGGCTCCTGCAGGGGGACGTGGGCTCGGGCAAGACCATCGTGGCGGCCCAGGCGGCCGTCATCGCGGTGGAGAACGGGTTCCAGGCCGCCGTGATGGCGCCGACGGAGATCCTGGCCGAGCAGCACTACTTCTACTTCCGCCGGCTGCTGGAGCCGCTCGGTTACCGGATCGACCTCTTCAAGGGGAGCCTCCGGTCGAAGGAGAAGCGGCTGGCGCGCGAGCGGCTGGCACGGGGGGAAACCCGGATCGCCATCGGCACCCACGCCCTGGTGCAGGAATCGGTGAGATTCCAGCGCCTGGCGCTGGCCGTCATCGACGAGCAGCACCGGTTCGGCGTCGTGGAGCGGAACCTGCTCCGGGAGAAGGGGCGGCGGCCGGACGTGCTGGTGATGACGGCGACCCCCATCCCCCGCTCCCTGGCCCTGACCCTGTACGGGGACCTGGACGTTTCGGTCATCGACGAAATGCCCCCCGGCCGCCAGCCGATCCGGACCGTCTGGCTGGACCGGGAGGAGCGCCCCCGGGCTCTCGAGGCGATCGACCGGACCGTCCGTTCGGGACACCAGGCCTACGTGGTCTATCCCCTCGTCGAGGAGACCGAGAAGAGCGACCTGCGCGCCGCGACCGAAGCGGCGGCGGAGCTCGCCGGCACGGTTTTCCCCGGGTACCGCGTCGGGCTGCTGCACGGCCGGATGAAGGGGGAGGAGAAGGAGGAGACCATGCGGGCGTTCGCCTCGGGGGAGATCCGGATCCTGGTCGCGACCACGGTCGTCGAGGTGGGGGTCGACGTCTCGAACGCCACCCTGATGGTCATCGAGCACTCCGAACGGTTCGGGTTGGCGCAGCTGCATCAGCTGAGGGGGCGGGTCGGGCGCGGGGCGGCCCGGTCGGAATGCATCCTGGTCGGGGACGTCGGCCGGAGCGCCGAGGCCCGGCGGCGGATGGACATCCTTTGCGAGACCAACGACGGCTTCAGGATCGCCGAGGTCGACCTCGAGCTGCGGGGGCCGGGGGAGATGATCGGCACCCGGCAGTCGGGCATCCCCGCCTTCCGCTATGCCAACCTGCTGCGCGACCGGCGGGCGCTCGAAATCGCCCGGGTGGAGGCCGAGGGTTTCGTCACGATGCTGAGGGAGCGGCCCGACGCGGAGTGCCGCCGCGTCGCCGCCATGATCCGCGAGCAATGGAAGGAGCATTTCGGGCCGGCTCTTACCTGAAAGGCGATTTGCGGTTGACGGCGGGCGGCCGCTGACCGATGATTCAGGATTCACGGCCGGAGGGTCCGGCTTTTCCCGCGCCGGGCGCGGGTCGGCGGGTGTCATGCGGGTCATTGCGGGAAAATATCGGGGCAGGCGGCTCACGGGGCCCCAGGGGCTGGAGATCCGCCCGACCGGGGACCGGCTCAAGGAGAGCCTCTTCAACATCCTGGCCCCGGTGCTCCCGGGGGCGGTGGTACTCGACGCCTTCGGCGGCACCGGCGCCATCGGGATCGAGGCGCTCAGCCGGGGGGCGCGCGAAGTCGTCTTCATCGAGAAATCCCCCGCCGGCTGCCGGCTGATCCGCCGTAACCTGGACGGGTGCGGCGTCACGACCGGGTATCGCATCCTCCAGCAGGACATCTTTACCGCCCTGCGCTTCTTGGCCCGGCAGGGATTCCGCGCCGACATCCTCTATTTCGACCCCCCCTACGCCTGGGACCCCTACGGGGACCTGCTGGGGCTGGCTTTCGGCCGGGGGCTGGCCCGGGAAGCCGCCTCCGTCATCGTGGAACACCGGCGCCGGACCCCCCCTCCCGAATCGGGGGAGGGGTTCGCCCGCACCCGCCTCGTGCGGCAGGGGGACCATTGCCTCAGCTTTTACGCGGCGGCCGCGCCGCCCGCTCCCGCCCTCCCTTGATTTCCCCCCCGTCCCCGGCCGGTCGCGCCTCGAGCGCGCGCTCGAGCCTGCGGCGCATCCTCTTCAGCCCCTGCCGGCTCCGGTGCCGCAGGGTGGAATAGGGTATCCCGTTGGCGGCGCCGGCATCCCGGATCGACAGGCCGCGCCTGTCGAGGAGGGTCAGGCGGATGGCCTGGACCTGTTTTTCCGGCAGCCGGCGGAGCTCCCGGCGGAGGATCTTCAGGAGGTATTCCTTCCGGGCCCGGCGTTCGTGTTCCTCCATCGCCGCGTCCGGCCCGTCCACGTGCGCCGGCCGGAGCAACTGTTCCTGTATCGGAAGCTGCTTCCGGCGCTGCCGCATCCGGGTGTTGTAGAATTCGAGTGCCGCGTTGCCGATGGCGCGGCCGAGATACATCCTGACCTGGTCCTGGCTCGGCAGCGGGCGGTTGCGCGCGAGCACCCGCCCGATGGCTTCCTGGAGGACGTCCTCGGCGTCCTCCCTGTTCTTCACGATGGTCATGATGAACCTGCGCCATTTTTCCCCGTTACGGGCGAAAAGGGCGCCGAGGGAGGAGCGCAGGTTCGTTGCGGAGGCGTCTTCTGGCATATTTTTTGGCTCAAACCGACCGGAAACCGTTAGTAAAGGGGCGCACGACGCTCCTATTGTTTCGCCGGACGAAAGCGTATTTCAGAAAATATGGGTGTGCCGTGACATCCAGGACCGATTCGAAATCCCCGCACGCGGAGCTGGTGCTGGCGCTGCAGTCGGCCCGCACGCGGCTGGCCGTCGCCGCCGCCGCCGGCCGCAGATCGACTCCCCCCGCGGCCACCGAACGCTATCTCGAAACGGCTGAACATGTTGGACGGGTCGTGAGAAAATGGCAGGGTTTTGTGCGGAATGGGGCGATAAGTACCTGTGGACAGGCCCGGGCGCTGGAATCGCTCGGGGCGCTCACCACCTGCGACGATCCGGCGCAGATGGAGCGGATTCTGGGAGATATTGTCGCGGAACTGGAACGATGTATTGCATTTCCGGAAAGGTTGCCTCTATAATCCGGACTGTCTGGAATTGAGCCTGAATGACCGCTATGGAAACTCGCGCCGTATATCCCGGATCCTTCGACCCCGTGACCAACGGTCATATCGACCTCATCCAGAGGAGCGCCAAGCTTTTCGACAAGGTCATCGTCGCCATCCTCAAGAACATGGAGAAAGCCCCTCTCTTTACGGTCAAGGAGCGGGCGGAGATGCTCGAGGAAGCGGTCCGGGGGCTCGACAACGTCAGTGTCGTCGCCTTTTCCGGCCTCCTGGTCGATTTTGCCGGAAAGATCGAGGCTTCGGTCATCATCCGGGGCATCCGGGCGGTCTCCGATTACGAGTACGAGCTGCAGATGGCCCTGATGAACCGGCGCCTTTCGGGCCAGGTCGAAACCGTGTTCATGATACCGGCGGAGTCCTACTCGTTTCTCAGTTCCAGGCTGGTCAAGGAGATAGCCCAGCACGGCGGTTCCGTCGGGGAATTCGTCCCCGAGGGCGTGGAACGCCGGCTGTGCGGCAAATTCGGACTCAGGCCTTGAGCGGGTGACGGTTCCGGGTTTTTTTCAGAGAAGGGAT
This sequence comes from Acidobacteriota bacterium, assembly GCA_012729555.1. Lineage (NCBI taxonomy): Bacteria > Pseudomonadati > Acidobacteriota > Acidobacteriota bacterium. The sequence continues at coordinate 8,127 of JAAYCX010000095.1, read as the reverse complement.
GTTGCCTGATGACGGACCATCGAGGGTTGCCCGATCCGGCGCCGGGTCGCCGGGCCGGGGGTCGTCGCCGGACGGGATGGATTTCGCTCCTCCTGGTCCTGGGCTTGTCGGTCGCCCTGTGGCGCGTTCACGGATTTTACGAGCTTCGCGGCGCGGCCGAAGTCGCGGCCGGGGTGGAAACGCCGGCGGCGCCCGAGCTCCCGCGCCTGAGGGAAATCGTCGGGAGTTTCGAAAAGAACCAGACCGTCAACGAGGTCCTGCTGCACCAGGGGCTCACGCCCGATACGGTGTACCAGATCATCGAGGCCGCCCGCCCCGTGTACAACCTCGCCAAGGTCCGGGCGCAGGAGCTGTACTGGCTCTATTTCACCGAAAACGGCGAATTTCACGATTTCCGCTACCCGGTGGACAGCGAGCGCTATCTCACCGTCTACCGGGACGGGAAGGAGGGGCGCTTCGTCCCCGTGATGAAGCACTACCGGTTCGACACGGAGCGGGAACGGATCGACGGCACCATCGAGTCGTCCCTTTTCGCCGCGGTGGTGGAGGCCGGGGGAGGGGTCGACCTGGCGATGGAACTGGTGGAGATCTTCGGTTCGGACATCGATTTCAACACCGACATCCAGAAGGGGGACGCATTCGAGCTGCTGGTGGAGAAAAAGTACCTCGACGGGGAGTTCTCCCGGAACGGGCCGATCCTGGCAGCCACGATGACGACCGGGGGCAAGACCTTTACCGGGATCCGGTACGACGATGAAAACGGCAAGCCCGCCTATTACGCCCCCGACGGCAAGGCGCTCAAGCGCTCCTTTCTCAAGGCGCCGCTCAAGGTCATCCGCATCACCTCCAGGTTTTCCATGGCCCGGCGCCACCCGGTGCTCAAGATCGTGCGCCCGCACCTCGGGGTCGATTACGCGGCGCCGACGGGGACCCCCGTGCAGGCCGTCGGGAGCGGGACCGTCACCTTCGCCGGGCGCAAGGGGGGGAACGGGAACATGGTCCGGATCCGGCACGCGGGGGGGTACGAGACCGCCTATCTGCACCTGTCCAGGATCAGGGTGAAGACGGGCGCCCGCGTCAGCCAGGGGGACGTCATCGGCAACGTCGGCTCCACCGGGATATCGACCGGCCCGCACCTCGACTTCCGGGTCTGGAAAAACGGGAAGGCGATCAACCCGGTCAAGGTGGCGTTCCCTCCGGGGAAACCGGTGGCGGCCGAGCGCATGGCCCGGTTCGGCGAGCACGCCGACGCCCTGCTCGGGCAGCTGAGGCTGTCGGGCCTGGACACGAAACAGGCTGCGCTCGAGCCGGTTTCCGACCGGTAACGGCAGCGTCGACCGCCCCCGGGGCGACGGGAAAGGGGAATCATGCTCAGACTCTCATGGACAGGGGTATCGGTATTGGCGGCCGTGATGCTGCTGGCCGGACCCGCATCGGCGGCCGATCTCTCCCTGTTCGTGGGGGGCGTCATGCCCGGGACGGTCGAAGTCGAGGATGTGGAAACCAGCCTCGACAACAGCCCCGTCTACGGTTTCCGCTTCCGCTCCGATTTCGTCCCCTCCTTCGGGATGGAGCACACCCTGGCCTTCAGCTCCGATTACCTTTTCCCGTCGGGCGCCTCCGCGGGAGGGGACACCCGGGGGGTGGCGTTCAACAGCAACCTCATCCTCGACATCCCCGTGAGGGTGCGGCGCGCGGTCCCGTTTCTCACCGCGGGGGTGGGCTTCCTCCGGCAGTACGGGGACGCGCCCAGGCCGGTCGGGACCCGGTTCGCCGTCAACTACGGCGGAGGCGTGAAGCTGCCGCGCCTCGTGGGACCCGTGGGGCTGAGGTTCGACCTGCGCGGCATCCGGGCGGGGGCGGTCACGAATACGCTCGACATGCTGGAGCTTTCCGCCGGGCTGACGATCCCCCTCGGCCGCTGATCGCTTCTCCCTCCGGTTTTGCCGTAAACACATATTCGGGTCCACGATGAGACTGGCCATCATCGCCAACCCCGTCGCCGGGGGCGGCCGCGCATACGCGAAGATCCGCGGGAGCCTCGAGCGGTGGGAATACCCCGGGTGGGAGCCTACCCTCCTCCCGACCCGTGACCGGCTCGACGCCGGGCGGCTGGCGCGGCAACTGCTCCACGGCCCCCCGGATCTCCTGGCCGTGTGCGGCGGCGACGGCACGATCAACGAAGTGGTCTCCTGCCTCCCCGACCCCCCCTTCCCCCTGGCGATCCTTCCCGGCGGGACGGCCAACGTCATGGCGCGGGAACTGGGGCTCCCCCTGGATCCGGTCCGGGCCCTCCGCGTCGCGCTCGGGCTCAACGTGCGGCGGGTGGACCTGGGGGAATTGCGCCGGGGGGCCGACCGCCGGTTCCTCTTCGTCGCCGGGATCGGCTTCGACGCCTCGGCCGTCGCCCGGGCGCGCCCCCGGCTGAAGTCGGCCCTGGGAATGGGAGCCTACGTCGTGGCGGCGGCGGAGTGCCTCCTGCGATACCCGTTCCCCGAGTTCGATGTCAGGACCGACGGCGGCACCTGGCCGGCGACCAGCTGCCTTGTCTGCAACGCCAGGAGCTACGGCGGGGGGCTCTGTTTCTGCCCGGAGGCCGATATGGGGGACGGGCTGCTCGACCTGCTCCTCATCCAGGGGGTGCACCGGGCGGGGCTGGCGCTCTTTCTCCTCCAGGCCTGGCTCGGGACGGCGGGCGGGAGGGACTGGATCCTCCGGGTCCGGACCCGGAGCGCGCGGATCGAAGGCCCCTCCGCGGTCCCGGTCGAGACCGACGGCGAACTCGCCGGGCACCTCCCCCTTGAGATAGCCCTGGCGCCGTCGCGCTTCCCGCTGGTGGTTCCCGGCCGTCCGGGCGGCTTTTAGGGCTCCAGGGCGGCCCAGGGGGGGATTGCGCCCGCATTGAGCTATGGTTTCGCCGGGGTCCTTTCGGTTATAGTGTGTGGACATTGAAGATTGACCGGTTCAGCGCCTTCCCTCCGGGAAAGCCGAAAGTGTGAAGTGCCTATGTTTCAAGTTGCCATCGTCGGCCGCCCCAATGTGGGCAAATCCACCCTCTTCAACCGGCTCTGCGGTTCCCGCCGCTCCATCGTCGGGGACGAGCCGGGGATCACGCGAGACCGTATCTACGGCGTGGCCCGGAGCGGGGGGAAGGCGGTCTCGGTCCTGGACACCGGGGGGCTGATCCCCGAGGCCCAGGCCCTGATCCCGGGCGGGATCCTCAGGCAGGTGGAGGCGGCCATCCGCGAATCGGCCCTGGTGCTCCTGGTGGTGGACGGCCGGGCGGGGGTCACCCCCCTGGACGAGCAGCTCCTGCCGATGCTGCGCAAGACGGGGAAGCCCGTTTTCACGGTCGTCAACAAGATCGACGGGCCGGAGCTCGAGGCCTACGCCGCCCCCTTTTACGCCTTCGGGACCGCGGGAGTGTTCCCGGTCTCGGCCGAGCACTCGCGCGGCCTCGGCGACCTCGTCGACGCCGTCATGGCCCGGGCGGGCGAGGGGCCGGAGGAACCGGCCGCGGAGGAGGAGGTCCGGATCGCGGTGGTGGGGCGGCCCAACGTGGGGAAGTCGTCGCTCGTCAACCGCATGCTGGGGTTCGAACGCTCGATCGTGACCGATATCCCCGGCACCACGAGGGACTCCGTGGACACCCTGGTCCGGCGGGAGGGGAGGCGCTACCGGATCGTCGACACCGCCGGGATCCGGCGCAAGGGGAAGACCGAGGGGCTGGCCGAAAAGATCAGCGTCGTCATGGCGCAGAAGAGCCTCCGGGACGCCGACGTGGCGCTGCTGCTCCTCGACGCGGAGGAGGGGGTGACCAAGCTCGACGCCGCCATCGGGGGGTATGCCCTGGAATCGGGCTGCTCGGTCATCATCGTCCTCAACAAATGGGACCTCGTCGAGGGGAAGGACACGCATACGCTCGAGACCTTCCGCGCCTCGGTGGAGCGGCGGATGAAATACCTTTCCTTCGCCCCCATCATCACGGTGTCGGCCGTTACGGGCCAGAGGGTGTCGAAGATCTTCGACCTGGTGGACCAGGCCGGCGCGGCGCGCAAGGTGAGGGTCCCGACCGGGACGCTGAACAACCTGTTCGTCCCGGACCTCGCGGAACAGTTTTCCTCCCGCAACCCGAATATGAAGCTGGGAATCCGGTACATCACCCAGGCCCGTTCCGACCCCCCCACCTTCGTCGTTTTCTGCTCCGGACGCGAAAAGCTCCATTTTTCGACGGAGCGGTACCTGGTGAACCGGCTCCGCGAACACTTCGGGTTTTTTGCGGCTCCCGTTCGAATTCAACAACGCACCAGGGCGCCCAGGCGCCAGAATGCAAAGACCTCCCAAAATGAACAAAAGCGATCTCAGCAGAAGAATTCATGAAGCGCATGGAGGATTGTCTTACCTTGAGTCCCAGAAGATTGTAGACTTCATTCTGGAGACCATCAAAGGCCGGCTCACGCTGGGGGAAAAGGTCCTGCTCAGCGGGTTCGGCTGCTTCAACGTGGTGCGGCGCAGAGCCAAGAAGGGGGTGAACCCCCAGACGGGAGAGCCGGTGCTCATCCCGGGCAGGAATTCGATCAAGTTCAAGCCGTCGAAAAACCTGAAATCGGTCTGAGGCCATGGAGTTCGTACCCAGCAAGCTCTATTACAAAATCGGGGAAGTGTGCGGGATCGTGGGCGTCCCGGCCCATGTCCTCCGCTTCTGGGAAACGGAGTTTCCGGCGCTGGCGCCGCCCAAGAGCCGGTCGGGCCACCGCACCTACCGCCCCAGGGATATCGAGCTCCTGCTCGAGATCCGCAGGCTCCTCTACGACGAGGGGTTCACGATCGCCGGGGCGCGCAAGCGGCTCGGTGCCCGCCCCGCGGGCGGCTCCGCAAAGGAATCGGTCCCCGAAAAAAAGAGGGCCCCGAAGGCGCCGGCCGGGCCCCCGGCCGGGGAGGAAAAGCCGGGAGCGGCCTCCGACCGCCTCGAGCGGGTGCAATCGGAGCTCCGGAACATATTGACTTTACTCGACCGCGAATGATACCCTCACTATCGAGTCGGGACGTAGCGCAGCCTGGTAGCGCACACGCTTGGGGTGCGTGTGGTCGGTGGTTCAAATCCACTCGTCCCGACCATTTCCTTTTTCACCATTTCCCTTTTTCGCCGTGAAATCCATCCTGCTCACCAACGACGACGGCATCGACGCGGAGGGGCTCCGGGTCCTCGAGGAAGCCCTCCAGGGCGTGGCCCACCTGACCGTGGTGGCTCCCGACCGGGAACGGAGCGCCGTCAGCCACGGCCTCACCCTGCGCTCCCCCCTGGACTTCCGGGAAATCAGGCCCGACCGCTACACCCTCGCCGGGACCCCGGCCGACTGCGTGATCTTCGCCCTCGGCCGCCTGTACGTGCAGATGCCCGACCTGGTGATCTCGGGGATCAACCACGGCGCCAACCTCGGCGACGACATCATGTATTCCGGGACGGTGGCCGCCGCGCGCGAGGCCGCGTGCCACGGGGTCCCCGCCCTGGCGGTCTCCCAGGCGTACCAGGACGGCAAGCCCATCCGCTTCAAGGAGGGGGCGGCGTTCGTCCGCCGCCTGGTCAGCGCTCTGCTCGGGGACGGGCTGCGGGGCGAAATCTGCCTCAACGTGAACTTCCCCATCGGCCGGATCAAGGGGATGAAGATCACCCGGCAGGGGTGCTCGGAGCACGTGCCCCATTTCAACGCCCTCGATGCCCGCCCCGAATACGACGAGATCCCCCCGAGCCCCTGCGGCGAGCGGCCGGCGGACCTGCTGTCCGACCACCAGGCCATCCTGGACAAGTACGTTTCCATCACCCCCCTGCAGCGCGACCAGACCGATTACGCCTCCGCCCGCTCCCTCATCCGCGAGGCCGCGCGCATCCTGCTCCCCGGGTAGCCCCGCATTCCACCCCTTTTCGTCCACCGCCCCCGCACCATCCCCGGCGCCGGTCCCCTCCTCGTCCCCCGCCCCCGCATCCCCCCTCCGCATCCGTCCCCATCCCCGCACCCGCCCCCGCGCCGTCCACCGGGCGGGTATTTGCCTCCCCCCCCATTTATGGTTCTTGATCCCAAACCCGAATTGAGCTAGGATTTGCAGCACTTGGACGGGGCGTAGCGCAGTTTGGTAGCGCGTACGGTTCGGGACCGTAAGGTCGGAGGTTCGAATCCTCTCGCCCCGACCACTTTCTCCCGAAATCATTCAAAACAAGACACCTGCGAATTTCCCCATTCCGCTCGTGCGCCATTGCCGTTTCCCCCATCCCGCCACGGCGCCGCCCGTCCGAATCCAGCGATCCCTCTCTCGCCCCCCCCCGGATCTACAGCAAATGAAATCCCCCCGCCGACAGCCCGGATCCCCTGGCCCCCCTCATCCCGCTCAGATTAGGCCGACCGGATTTCGCAGTCAATTCCGCAACCACCAAAATCCAAAAAGGTGTTAAGATGAGCCCCATTAGAAAGTTGAACCGGGATCACGCGGCTACCAATTACGATTTATCCAGACCGGCCACGCGGTACCAATGGTTTTATACAGAACCGTCTAAATGCTGTTATGTGTATGAATAAGATAAATTACGAAGAAGTATTAAAAGAATTGTCATATCTCGAAGGTAAAGAGGTGTCACATCGAAGAATCGCTGGGAATACGATAATTTTGTATTTTGGCGGTGACCCTGGAGACGATTTTGTTACAACACTAAGTATGGCGCCAAGTTGGAGATATTCAAAAGCGAATGAATGGCTATTGGGTAGCGGCGATCTACCTTGGGAAAAAGAGGAAAACGAAACTGATGATGATTTCGCAAACAGGTTTAATAAAATATGTGATAATTGTAAATTATTGGCCGGTTCTCTTGTAAGGCAAATTGCCATTTCTCGCAATTCTTCAGATTTGGAAATAAACTTTAGCGGCAAACAAAAGATGGTTTCTTTCGGAGCATATAAAAATGAGGAGAACTGGGTTTTTAATAATCGAATTAAAGGAATTCGTATATATGGTTCACTCGACGGATATGAAATGGAAAACCCATAACTACCCTCTTAAGCTGACGGCGCGAAAAGCATGCGCCGCAGCTTAGCGGTGCGTTATGCGCCTTAAGATCCATGTAGGTAGGAAATATTCATGACTGTAATTGGTGATGCCTCGAAGGCCCGTCTAATAGCAGTCTTCATCGACCATTTAATCGCCTTCGGGCTGATGTTGCTTGTAGTCGCTCTTGTGCCCGAAACTTATCCAGTCGTCAAAGGCGTTTTCTTCTTTCTCGTCTATTTGGGATATTTCCTGATCCTTGAAGCGCTGTGGTCCCGCACGTTAGGGAAATATTTTCAAGGCTTGGTAGTACGCAAGCTTGATGGCAGTCGTTGTGAATGGAAAGCTGCCTTAATTAGAACTGCATTGCGGATTGTTGAAGTTAACCCGCTGCTGCTGGGTGGAATTCCGGCCGGTATGGCTGTGATCTCAACCGCCCGGAGGCAGCGCATCGGCGACCTGCTTGCCAGAACAGTAGTTGTTTCGGATCGATTACAATGGGAGGCCGATGCTGTTCCCGACGGCGCAACAACATTCTTATCGAATAGTCCAGTTTCTCCAGCTTGAATTCTTGCGCGCGCCGCACCTGAAGCGCAGCGATGGCGCGGACGCTACGCGCCGCGCCATCGGAGCGGCGGATATAATCCGCATGCTGCCCGGCGCTGGGCGCCGGCCATCATGCGGATTCAGCGGACAAATCCTCCGGCAAGCAAGCCTCTACACCCTGCCGGAATCTCCCGTAACGGAGAACTCACCTCTGGCGGAGGTTGCGAAAAGGCTGCCTCGCGCCGTCGTTTGTCTGGTTTCGGCCCTGAGCTACCACGAGATCACCACCCAGATTCCCCATGAGATATGGCTGACCATCCCGAGAAGCTCATGGCGGCCGGATGTGAAGTACCCTCCGCTCAACCTGACCTATGTTTCCGGAGCGGCCTATTCATTCGGTATTCAGCAGCATGTCATAAACGTAAGCGTCAATTCTTCCACACGGGGATGGTTACGGCAGCTTCACATTCCAGGGCAGCAGTGCTTCGAGGGTGGCATCGTCACGGGAATCCAGGTTGGGTAGGGTCTCAAACAGGTGATTGAGGT
>JAAYCX010000094.1 GCA_012729555.1 Acidobacteriota bacterium | reverse complement strand
GGATGATCCCCGGGCCGAAGGTGGCGCTGCTCGACGAGTTCTCCGCCTCCGACGGCGACATCTTCGCCTACCGCTTCCGCCACTACCGGCTCGGCAAGCTCGTCGGCAAGCGCTCCTGGGGGGGCGTCGTCGGCGTGCGCGGCACCCTGCCGCTGGTCGACGGCGGCTACCTCAACCGCCCCGAGTTCTCCCGCTACGACCTGGAAGGGAAAGAGTGGGTGATGGAGGGGCACGGGGTCGACCCCGACATCGTCGTCGACAACGACCCGGCCAGGGAGTACGCCGGCGTCGACGAGCAGCTGGAAAAGGCGATCGAGGTGATCCTCAAGGAGATGAAGGACAGGCCGGTGAAGATCGCCCCCCCGCCCCCCTACCCCACCAAGTAGGGGGCCGGACAGGGACGAAAATCCGTCTTCACAACCGCCCCCGGGCGTGCTAACCTCTTGGTCGTCGCAGAAGAGTGGGCCGTTAGCTCAATTGGCAGAGCAACTGACTCTTAATCAGTAGGTTGAAGGTTCGATTCCTTCACGGCTCACCAGAAACCCCAGCCATCCCAGGCAAAACCCCCGCCGGCGGACGCCGCCGATGCGCCCCCGCTTTACAACCCTTCGCTCAAAACGCACCTGCCCCCATTAGATACATGGCCGGAAGCTCCGGCCGCGTCGCTATCGGGAGGGCAAACACATGGGGTGTCAGGCCTCCGTGCTCGAAGCCTGGGGATGCCTCGCCGTGCGCGAGCGGGCCGAGGCCTATATCCCGCGCCGTCCGGAAGAAACCGTGCTCCACGAAACGGTCGCCGGTCACCTCGAAACCTTCCTGGCCCGGCAGCGGGAGCGCGACCGGCCGGTCCCCCGCTTCGTCGAGCGCGAACTGCGCAAGTTCCTGGAATGCGGCGTGGCGGCCCACGGTTTTTTGCGCGTGCACTGCGACGATTGCGGGATGGACCGGGTCGTGCCATACTCATGCAAGTGCCGCGGCTTCTGCCCCTCCTGCTGCGGCCGGCGCATGGCCGATACGGCCGCGCACCTCGCGGATCGCGTGTTTCCTGAAGAACCGGTCCGGCAATGGGTACTGTCGGTTCCCTATCCGCTGCGCTACCGCCTCGCCTATGACGCCTCGCTGGTCACGGCCGTAGCCCGGATCTTCCAGCGCGCCGTATTCGCCTCCATCCGCCGCCGGGCGGGGATGCGGTCGCTGAACCGCCGCGCCCGCTCGGGCGCCGTCCTTTTCATTCAGCGCTTCAGCGATGCGCTCAACCTCGACCCCCATTTTCACCTGCTCGCCATGGACGGCCTCTACCTGGAATACGGAGAGGATCCTCCCGTCTTCCGGCGCGTTTCCGCACCCGATGACAGGGAAGTGGCGCGCGTGGCGCGGCGCATCCGGCAGCGGGTCGAGAGGCTCCTGAAAGACCGGGGCCTGGATTTGGAGGCCGATGCGTATGGTGTGGACCGGCTGTGGGACGAGCAGCCCCTCTTGGCCGAACTGTACAGCGCCTCGGTTTCGGGGCGGGTGGCCACGGGACCGCGCGCTGGGAAGAGCGTCGTCAGGCTGGGGGCGCATCCGGGTGAACGTACGCCGCCGGCCAATCCCAGTTGCGCGGCCTCCGGCGGGTTCAGCGTCCATGCGGGAGTCGCGGTTCCCGCCCATGACCGCGAACGTTTGGAGAGACTGGCGCGCTACGCCGCGCGTCCCCCTGTCGCCACCGGGAGGCTGTCGCGCCTCGGGGACGGCCGGCTGCTCTACCGCCTCAAGCGACGCTGGAGCGACGGGACGAGCCACGTCGTCTACCATCCGCTCGAATTGATAGAACGCCTGGCGGCGCTGGTGCCGCCGCCGCGCTACAACATCATCCGCTATTACGGGGTCCTGGCTCCGCGTTCGGCCTTCCGCCCGATGATCGTCCCACGGCCGAAAGAGGAGTCGGTCGCACCCCCTGCCGATCGTCGGGATGGCGTCAGCGCACCGGGGGAGCGCCAGACAAGTCGGCAAGATGAAAACGGGGTGCAGGGGAAAAAAGGGAGAAACTACTCCTGGGCTCGACTTATGGCGCGCGTCTTCGAACTGGACGTGCTGCGCTGCCCCCGTTGCGGGGAGAGAATGCGGATCATGGCCGCCATCGACTCGCCGGAGGCCATCGCGAAAATCCTCGCCTGCCTGGGCCTCCCGATCCGCCCGCCTCCCTTGGCCCCGGCCGTGTCCGACCCGGAATCGCGGATTTTTTGAGCCGCCGCGGCAGCCAAACTGCCCTGCAATAAGTACTGGTGCGCCTTCAAAACAAACGGGTGCGGCAAAAATCCATGTTGATCGCCCCGATCTTCGGTTAAAATGCCCCTCATAGTCAGGATGGTGTAGTGCCAGTCGACATAAGGAAGC
>JAAYCX010000093.1 GCA_012729555.1 Acidobacteriota bacterium | reverse complement strand
GTGGGTGTCCAGGATTCGCATCCCGGTCCCAAAACCGGTCGTGCGCCAGCCGCTCCAGATCCCGGCGGGCCGCGAAATCGTCGCTGAGCGAGCGGCAGACCACCCCCTCCCCGGGCGGGACGCCCTCCTCCCGGCGGTCGGGCCCGATGTCGACGCCGAAGAAGCCCGAGACCAGTTCCCGCACCTCGTCATAACCGAGCCAGCGTCGGGCGGAGGTGGACCCGCTCATCCGCCCGTTCATTTCGTGCGCCGCGTACCCGTCGGGCGTGCGCCGGCACTGGAGGTTGAACATTCCGCGCCAGCCGGAAGAGGCCATCGCTTCGGCATACGCCCTCGTGAGGGCTTCGAGCGCCGGGTCGAGGTGGGGGGCGGAGCGCTCGCAGCGCCCGATCACCATCCGGTTGACCGAGGTGAACACCCGGCCCACCCGGCCGTCCGGAGCGATCACGGCCTGGCCCGCGTACTGGCCTTCCTCGGGCAGGTCGAAGAAGAGCGGGACCCCGCAGTCGAGATCACGGAGGTATTCCTCTATGAAGCGCTCCCTTTCCGGGCGGAGATCCAGGTACTTCTGGAGGATGTACCCTTCCCCGTGCCGATCGAGAAAGGCCTCCAACTGCCGCGACCGGGTCAGGATCCGCACCCCCAGCGACCCGTACCCCCGGCGCGGCTTGGCCAGGAGGGGAAATCCCTGCGCGGCCGCCCAGGCCCGGACCGCCTCCCGCCCCTCGTCCTCGACGAGGCAGGTGGGGGCGAAGGGGAGCCCGCGGCGCACGGCAAAGCGGCAGCTCAGCCCCTTGTCGTTCATGGTGCGGGCGGCCTCCGGGTCGCCGCAGGGAATCCGGGGGCTCAGCTCCGGAGAGGCAGCCGCCAGCTCGGCCAGTTCGACCGTGTCGTGATCCCGCCCGGGGAGGATGGCGTCGGGCCGCTCCCGCTCAATGAGTTCGAGCAGGAAGGGGCGGAACGTATCGGACTCGAGCGGCGGGCAGAGGTGCACCCGGTCGTAGCGGTAGAGGCGCGGGTGGTCCGCATGCTGGTTGACGCCCGTCAGCCGGACCCGCTCCCGCCGCCCCTCGAGCGAATCCAGGATGTTCTGCCCGATCAGGCTGCCGCCGCTCAGGACCATGATGTGAAAGCGTCCGGTCATTTCTCCCCTTCCCCTCGCCGATTACGTTCGCCGGTTACGTTCGTCCGGTGGGCCGCCGGAGTGCCTGGACGCGCTCGCCGTAGACTCCCGGAAGGCAGGAGGTGAAGACCGCCGGCTCGAAGAGGGGGCTTTCGTCAGGTTCCGTCATCATTTCCACGAGCGAGGGCCCGTCGTGGGCGGCCGCGGCCGCAAGCGCCCCGCGCAGTTCCCCGGCCGAGGCGACCGCGTGCGCCCGGACCCCGGTGCTTTCGGCCAGACCGGTCCAGGAAATTTCGGGGAGGGCCGAGACCGCTTCCCTCACCCCGGGCGGCTCCGCCCGCATCCGGGCCGCTATCCGGCCATAGGCCCGGTTGTTGCTCACGAGGAAGACGACGCGCCGGCGGTAGCGGGCCGCCACGGCCATCTCGAGGCCGTGCATCTGCATGCAGCCGTCCCCGGTGATCACCCAGACGGGCCGGTCCCCGGCGGCGAAGGAGGCGCCGATGGCCGCTCCGATCGCCCACCCCATGGCGCCGTACTGCGGGGAGGTGGCCAGCATCCCTTCCGCGTCCGGCCACCAGAAGAAGCCGGCGTGGATGCGGTGATCGCCGGAATCGAGAAAGAGAATGGAATCGGGCGGCAGGACCTCCCGCATGGCGAGGACGACCCGGCTCATGGTGAAGGCCCCCGAGGCGGGGACGGCGGGCTCGAGGGGGTGCCGCTGCAGATCGAGGCACCAGTCGCTGCGCCGGCGGCGCCGCTGGGGGCACGGGCCGGGGGGACGGTCCCAGTGCCCGCGCAGGAGCCGGAGTGCCTCCATCGGCCCGGCCGCGATCTCGGTGACGGGGCGCGGGGCGCGCCTGCGGCTCTCCGGGTCGGCGCTGAAGCGGCAGACGTTCCGGCCGGGGTGGAAGAAATCGGGGTGCCAGGCGGCCGTGTTCCGCTCGTCCAGGGGCGCGCCTATGACAAACAGCGATTCGATCCCGGGATCGAGCAGGGCGCGGTAGGCCCTGGGACCCCCCGCGTAGCCGAAGACGCCGAGGCGCAGCCGCTCGGGGAGGAGGGAGTGCACCCTCTTGGCCCCGAAGGTGCAGGCCACCGGGACGTCGAAATCCTCGGCGAGGCGCGCGCATGCGCTCATCTCCGCGGGCGTGCGCACCTCCTCCCCGACCAGCAGGACGCTCTTCTCACCGGGATCGGGGGGGAGCGGCCCGGCATCCGCCCCGTGACCGGTTTCAGCCTCTTCGGTGCTTGGGCCCGCGTCGGCGAAGAAAAGGGGGGCGCAGGCAGCGGCAAGGAGATCGACCGGAACGTTCAGGTGCAGCGGGCGGGGGGCCGACCCGAGCCTCCGCTCGAACCGGTCGAGGGCGGCCTCGAGCGCGGCCGGTCGGGTGGCTTGGACCGAATCCCCCACGGCGGCCCGCAGGATGGCGTTGCCGGCGAGGGCATCCGAGCCCTGAAAGCAGCCGCAACCCCGGAGCCCCGACGGGGAGTCGCCGGTCAGAAACAGGACCGGGCTGCGGTCGATCCGCGCCGTGACGGCGGCGGTGACGAAATTGGTGGCCCCCGGCCCGTTGATGGCCACCGCCACGGCCGGCCCGCCCGTCATGCGGGCGTAGCCGTCGGCCATGTAGCCCGCCCCCTGCTCGTGCGAGGCCAGGACCAGCCGGAAGCGCCCGTCGCGCGCCGCTGCCACGAGCAGGGGGTCCACCTGCGCACCGGGGACGGCAAAAATGACGCCCGTGCCCGACCGGTGAAACCGGTCCAGCAGCTCCTCCGCAACGGTGCAACGCCCCATTCCCATCCCCCTCAAATCCTGGACACCCACCTTTTGACCGATTCCCGGAAAATCCTGGACACCCACCGATTGGTCAGCCCCACCATCCTCCCCACGGCGGGAATCCTGGAGAGAATCTTGGACATCCACTCAAATCCCGGCCTGGGCCTTCCTTTATAAAGGGATTCCGGGACCATGTCCACCATCCATTTAAATTTGCTATAACTTATTCATTGCGAAGGCATATCGGCCGGCGTCCGCCCTGTCACGGACCGCCGTCCCGGCCGCGGCCTCAGGCCCAGGCCCCGAAAAAGGTGGATGTCCATGATTTGAATAGGTGGATGTCCACAATTTCCGGCGGCCTGCTAGCTGACGTCCAGGATCTCCTCCTCGACCCAGCGGGCGAGCAGGCGCCGGACCCTCCAGGCGTCCGTCGAGCAGGCTGCCTCGCACTCCTCTGGGGTGATCCCGCCGGCCGTGCGGGGCCAGATCTGCGCCGCCAGAGCCTGCTCCTCAGGATCTTCCTCCGGGAGCGGCTCCGGCCCCTTGCGATGGAGGAGGGCGAAATCGGGCACGAACGCCCGCGCCCGCTCGAGTTCATCGTAGCGCCGCATCCCTTCAGCCAGCACCTCCTGCAGATTGTTGCCCCCCCCTCTTTCCCCCCGTCCCTCCCCCGATGAGTGGATGTCCACATCTCTCACCACATCTTTCCTGCGTCCCTGGAAGGAAAAAGTCCCGGCCGCCGGCCGCTCAAGCAGCTGCCAGGCCGCCTCCACCCCTTCGAGCAGGCCCGCCGTGCAGCTCTCGAGCCCCCCCGCGACCAGCCCCATGGTCCCGTTCAGGGTCCCGGTCGGGCTGCGCAGCACCAGCATCCCCGTCGCCTCCAGCCCGCCGAGCCGCCGCAGCAGGTCGGGTAACCCGAAAAGCTCCAGGTCGCCGGCCAGCGTGCGCTCCGCCGGTCCCCCCGCCCTCTCCGCCGAATCGAATCCCCGCAGGGTCTCCGCCGCCACCTCCCCGAACCGCTCACCGGGGTAGCGCGACGCGATCGTCTCGAGCAGCTGCTGTACGGCCGGGTCGGGCGTGGAGGAAAGCCCCCGGAGGACGCCCAGCATCAACTCCTCGTTCTTCTGCAGCGTCAACCCCAGAATCCGCTTCGGCATGGCGTCCTTGAGCGCCTTCAGCAGCAGGGAGAGCGTTTCCCGGTCTTCGCCGAGGTCCCGGCCCCCGAGATAGCCCAGCCGCGCCGCCGTCTCTCCCAGTTTCGAACCCTCCCCAATTCCGTGCCGGGCCACCCGCAGGTTGGCCTTCGGAGTTCCCAGCTGCGCCAGAGCGTAGAGGGTCCGGTCCAGCAGAGACAGCATCTGAGGCTTTCCCGGGGCCACCCTCTCAAGTGCGTCCGCAAGGTGGAGGAGCAGGGCCTCCGCTTCGGGGCAGCGCGCCTGCCCCGCGAGCTTGATAGTCTCCCGGACCAACGGAGCCGGCAGGTCGAGGCGCGTCAGCGGAGCCACCCGCGCAATTTCCTCGCCGGGTGGGACCTCGCTCGGGGAGGGGATCCGTGAAAGGATGGTGATCAGGTTGCGGGTAAAATGCCAGTCCGAGACCAGGTCCGCCTCCTTCTGGCCCAGCCGTTCGAACGCCAACCGGCGGGCCGGCGCCCCATGCACCTCCAGCAGGTCGAGCAGGAGCCGGCGCCGGTCCCGCTGCTCTTCGGTGCGCAGCCGCTCGAGCAGGTTTTCGGCAGAGAATTCATCGAAGAAACGGAGCACGCGGACCAGGAGCGGGCGCCGGTCGCTTTCGCGGGCGAAAGTCCGCAGCAGATCGGGATTGAGCGAGGCATGCGCGCTCCGGCGCACGCCGGCCACCGCCTCCACGTCCACGCTCTCTCCCGAACCGATCTCCAGGGCGAGGTCGAACATGGTGGCGGCGCGGGCGAGTGACCCCGCGTTGAACTGCTCCACCGCCGCCTGCACCATGTCCTGGAAGCGTCGATAGCCGTCCCAGCGGTTTTCGGCCAGGCGAATGATCTGGCGCATCGCCTCCACCGCGGGGTTGCGCGAGTCGACCGCCCCCTCCCCGGTGGTGGCCATCATCCACCCCGGAAGGCTCTGACCCAGCTTGCGGAAGATCTGGTCCGTCTCCGCCTCGATTCCCAGGGCGCGCAGGTTTTCCTGGAGCCGTGCGAACTCCCCGCTGTCACGCGCCTGGCTGACGGCGTTGGCGATCAGGTGCGGAACGGCGTCCGCTTCGGAATATCCCTCGCCGGCAGGACCCGCGGCGGCCGGAGCGGGCCTGCGGACGGCTTCCGCCAGCCGCTTTTCGAGCAGGCGCATGCGTCGGGCACGCGTTTCCGTCCCGCCGTCGACCTCTCCCGCCCGAGCGGGGCGCATGCGGCGGCGGATCAAATCGACCGGCGCGTCGAGATCCACCCGCCCGAGGGCCAGGCGCTCCAGGTTTTCGAGCAGCGTCGCGCGCTCCTCCGGCGGGCAGTATTCGACGAGCAGGCGCTCCACCCCTTCGATCCAGGGTGCAAGACGGTCGGCCGGGATCAATTCGAGATGGGAGAGGTAGCGGAGCTTGCTCGCGGCGTGAAAGACGTAGTCGGCGACGGAGGCGTCCGCCCCCTGGAACCGAGAGGAGACCCAGCGGATGATTCCCGTCGCCGCCGTCTCGGGCGGGCGCCCGATCAGATCGCTCACCGCATCGGCCGCCTGCACGGGAGGAACCGTATCGGACAGGAATTGCCCCATTACCGACAAGGCCTCGCCGAGAACGGCATCGGCATCCGATGGATCCATAGGCTCCTTATTATCTCGAGATCGCGCGCGGTCAGACGCCCTAATCTTACACCCACCGCCTAATCCTGGACATCCACCATTTTCGCCCGCCCGCTCAGTTTCTGGACAGCCACATTCTTCCCTGATCCGTGGATGTCCAGGACTTCCCGCCCAGGATTCCCGCTCGATCAACCAAATCATGGACATCCACTCTTTTCCCGAGATGGTGGATGTCCAAAATCTAAGGAATCCCGGAGGGAGGTCGATGAAGGGCCTGAGGGGATTGGAACCCTGATCGTCAGGGCGCAGGCAAAAATTTGCATTTTTTTTGCAATTACTTATTTACAATTCCTGTAAGATAAGTGGTTTACAAAACCGGAGCATCGTACTAGGATCAGGTGGGCGCTGTAAGCGCCGGATGGATTCGGAAGGTCCGGATTCACACAACCCCAAAATCTGTGACGAGAAACCGGGAGCCCCCGGGCGGGCTTTTCCTGCCTTCGGGGGCCGGGGCGCAGCTTCTCGTCATACGAATGTCGGGCACGCTCCCTCGCCACTCGCACCGGGAACGTGCCAGAGCGCGCCTTGGCGCGCCAACCCAGGAGGTCCGGGGGACCCCTCCCTGTGACTGAAGGGGCGGGAGCGCATCCGCCCGATCGCCGACACCAGGAATTCATCATGCCCGTATTCGTGTGCCGGAACCGGGTGCTGAGCGTCCGGCTTTCCGAAGAGGAATACGACACCCTCATGGAGCGCTCCGTCCGCGAGGGGGCGCGCAGTCTTTCCGACTTCGTGCGCGCGGCCGTGCTGGCCCCTGTGCCCGAAATCGGGCACGACTCCCAGGACCTGGAGGCAAAAGTCGCGGGCCTCGACGGCCTGAACCGCCGCCTCGAGGAGCTGGACCGCAAGGTGGGGCGCCTGAGCCGGAAACTCGACTGATGCCCACGCCGTGGCCCTCAAATTGTGGCCCCGGTCACCAAACCGCCACCTTCCTCAACACAACCTGCCCCGACCCGGGTAGTATCCGGTAAAGGGCGGCAGGCGGGACCTTTTCCGCAGCCGTCCGCCGAAGGAGAAAAACAATGCGAGCGATCCTCATCGCGCTTCTGTCGGCCCTGATCGCGGCCCCTGGATTTTCGGAGGAACCCGCCCCGGTGGCCCGGATGGCGCCGGGGCCATCCGCCGTCGTTGCCGCCACGGGCCAGCCGGCCGAGTTCAGCCTCGGCGCGGGCGACCTGCTCGAAATCTCCGTCGCGGGGGTCGAGGATTTCACCCTCCCCGCCCGCGTGGGCGCCGACGGCACCATCCGGCTCCCCTTTCTCGGCAACGTCCGGGCCGAGGGGTTGACCCCGGGGCAGCTGGAGGAAAACCTCGCGGACCTGCTCGACCCCGACTACGTCCGGGACCCGCAGGTCCTCGTCGTGCTCAAGGAGCCGCTGAGCCGCATGTACTCGGTGCTGGGGGCGGTCAAGAAGCCGGGGCAGTTCGAAATCATCGGCCCGGTGACCCTCGTCTCCGCCATCGCCGCGGCCGGGGGGCTCGACTACGCCTCCGCGGGGACCACCGCCGTCATCCAGCGCAGCTACGGCCTTGCCCCCGGCGCCCGGCCTTACTCAATCGAGGTCGACCTGAGAAAACTGATGGCGGAGGGGAACGTGACGCTCGACCTGCCGGTCATGCCCGGGGACGTGATCGGCGTGCCCCAGCGGGAGGCCCAGGCGGTCTATGTCATCGGCGATGTCGGCAAGCCCGGAGCCTTCGAATGGCCGCTCGAGGGGGAAATCAGCCTCTCCCGCGCCCTGGCGATGGCCGGCGGCCCGACCAAGACCGCGAAGATGAAGGAAGCGTGGCTGGTGCGCCAGGCGCCCGACGGCTCGGTCGAGCGCACGGCCGTCAACCTGGGCGACATCCTCAAAGGGAAGAAGCCCGACATCGCGCTCCGGCCGGAGGACATGATCTACGTCTCCGGCAGCACCGCCAAGAGCATCGGCTGGGGGTTCGTCAACCAGGCCCCCAACATCTTCACCTGGGGCCTGTTGCGATAATCCGCCATTTTGGGGACGGACCAGGGCCCGGGAGGCAAATCATGGACATCCACACTTTTTCCCGGCCCGCGGGTGTCCACAGCCGCGGCAATGCGTGGGTGTCCAGGATTTGTTGGCCGGGGCTTTGGTGAATTGGTGGATGTCCAGGATTTGTTGGCCGGGGCTTTGGTGAATTGGTGGATGTCCAGGATTTGTCGTCCGGCATTTGTGCAATGAGTGGATGTCCAGAAATGATGCAGGGGTGAGGTGATCATGTCTGAAGAAAACAATGGCAACCAGAACCGCCGCGGCGACCGGCCGCCTGCCGGGGCCCTCGTCCCGGCGGGCACGATCCCGATGCCGCCCGGCCCCTTCGACCCCTACGCCTACCCTCCCGAGTACATGATGGCGGCGGAGGAGGGGAAGCACCTGCGCGAATACTGGCTCATCCTGGTCCGGCGCAAGTGGGCGGCGCTCGCGGTGCTGGCCGCCGCCCTGGCCGTGGCGGTCGCCTACGTCTGGTACAAGACCCCGCTCTACCTGGCCGCAACCCAGATCGAGCTCGAGTCGCAGGCGGAGAACATCCTCCCCTACGACCAGATCCTGGGCGGGGGGGGCTCCAACTACGACGAGTACGTGGAGACCCAGATCAAACACATCACCAGCCGCACCCTGGCCGCCCGGGTGGTGGAAACCCTCGGCCTCGACCGGGACGACCTCCCCGACCCCTTCATCGAACCGAAAAGCACCGGGATGCTGACCCGCTGGCTGTCGATGGGGAGTCATTACGCCCCCGCCGCACCCGGAGCGGCCGGCGCCTGGAGCCCGGAGGAGAAAAAGCAGGCGGCGATCGACAAGCTGCTCCGCAACCTGACCGTGACCCCGGAGCGGAACACGCGCGTGGTCGAGCTGAGCTACCTCTCGCGCGACCCGGAGCGGGCCGCCCGCATCGTCAACACCATCTGCGCCGAGTACATCCAGTACAACTTCCAGGCAAAGTTCGACGCGACCACCCGCGCGACCGATTTCCTGCAGAAGCAGCTGGTGGACCTCAAGGTAAAGGTCGAGAAGAGCGACAACGAGCTGATCGACTACGCCCGCAAGCACAGCATCGTGAGCCTCGGCGAGAAGCAGGACGTGATCACCCAGGCGCTCGGGGACATTAACGCCAAGCTGACCGAGGCGCGCGCGCTCCGGATGGCCAAGGAATCGGTCTACCGGACGATCGCGCAGACCACGCCGGACGATTTCCCCCAGGCGTTGCGCACCCCCCTGATCGAAAAAATAGAAGCCGCCCTCCTCAACGACGAGCAGGAGCTGGCCCGCCTTTCGGCCCAGCTCGGTCCCGCCATGCCGCAGGTCAGGCAGCTCGAGTCGCGCGTCCGCCGGGCCCGGGAGCAGCTCCGCCACGAGCGCGGCCTGGCGATCGCCAACGCGCGCGCGGAGTACGAGACCGCCCTGGACACCGAAAACCGCCTCGCCCGGGCGTTCGACGGCCAGAAGAAGCTGGCGGACCAGATGAGCGAGGCGGGCATCCACTACAACATCCTCAAGCGGGAGGCGGAAACCAACAAGGAGCTCTACGACGGGCTGCTGCAGCGCATGAAGGAAGCGGGAGTGGCCGCCGGGCTGAAATCGAGCAACATCCGGATCGTGGACCGGGCCGAGACCCCCAAGCTCCCCCACGCCCCGAACATCCCCCGGACGCTGGCGCTCGCGCTGCTCCTGGGGGGGATGGGAGGGGTGGGGCTCGCCTTCTTCCTCGACTACCTCGACAACAGCCTGAAGACGCCCGAAGAGATCGAAGAGCGGGTGGGCCTCCCCTCCCTCGGCCTGATCCCGAGCCTGCAGTCGGCGCGCGGGGGGTACGGCCGGCTGCGCAAGGGGCGCCGCTCCGAGGCGCTCGCGGCGCAGGGGGTGGAGCTGGCGGCCCTCACCGCCGGCAGCAGCCTGATCGCCGAAGCCTACCGCGGGGTGCGTACGGCGCTCCTTTTGTCCACCCCGGGGACCCCCCCGAAGATCATCATGGTCACCTCCTCCAAGGCGGGGGAGGGGAAGACGACCACCACCTGCAACATCGCCCTCAGCCTCGCGCAGACGGGCAAAAAGGTACTGGTGGTGGACTGCGACATGCGCCGGCCCCGCATCCACAAGATCTTCAATACCCAAGGAAGCTCGGGCCTGAGCGAATACCTGACCGGCCAGGTGGACCTCGTCGACGTCGTGGAAGAAAGCCAGGTGCCCGGCCTCTTCGTGGTCCACGCGGGGACGACGCCGCCCAACCCGGGGGAACTCCTCGGTTCGCAGCGGATGCAGGACGCCCTGGAGGGGGCGGCCGACACCTTCGACTTCATCTTCCTCGACACCCCGCCGCTGATGTCCGTGACCGACCCGCTGATCGTGGCCCCGCTGAGCGACGGCGTGATCCTGGTCTCCAAGGGGGGCGAAAACCCGCCCGAGATCCTGCGGCGGGCCAGGAAGAACCTGGAGATGGTGCACGCCCGGATCCTCGGCGTCGTCTGCAACAGCGTCGACCTGCGTGCCACGGCCTACAGCCACTACTACCACCAGTATTACGATTACCATTCGTACGTGAACGACAACCCGTCGGCCAAAGCCTCCTGACCGGGACCCGATGATCTACCTCTATCTCCTTGCCGGCGTGCTCATGGCGCTGGCGATCACCAGCGCCTTTCTCCCCCTGATCCGCAGGCTGGCCCTGGCCGTCCGGGCCGTCGATTACCCGGGGGGAAGGCGGCTGCAGGCCGAGGGGATCCCCCGCCTCGGGGGGGTGGCCGTCATCGCCGGGATGCTCACGGCCCAGGCGGTCCTGGTGGTCCTCCTATGGAACCACTGGACCACCCACCTGACGCCGCTCGAGCTGGTGGCGATCCCCCTGGCCGTCGGCATCGTCTTCGCCTGCGGCCTCATCGAAGACACCGTCGGCCTCTCCCCGCTGTTCCGGATCGCGCTCCAGGCGATCGCGGCGGTGGTGGTGATCCGGGCCGGCTGGTGCATCAACCCTTCGAGCCTCCCCTTCCTCGGACCCGAATTCGAGACCCCCTGCTGGATCCTGACCCTGCTCTGGATCGTGGGGGTGACCAACGCCGTGAACCTGCTCGACGGGCTCGACGGGCTCGCCGGCGGGGTGACGGCCATCATCGCCACCGGGCTCGGGATCTTCGCCCTGGGCACGGGCAACATCGTCGCGGCCGTCGCGATGAGTACCATGGTGGGCGCCTGCCTCGGCTTTTTGCGCAAGAACTGGTCGCCGGCGCAGATCTACCTCGGCGACTCCGGGTCTCTCACCCTCGGGTTCCTGCTCGCGATCGTGAGCGTGCACGCCTCGCTGAAGATCTCGGCCGTCGCCGCCATCCTCTTCCCGATCCTCGCGCTGGGGCTGCCGGTGTTCGACACCCTGCTGGTGATGGTGTTCCGCTTCCGGAAGAAGATCCGGACCCCGATGCTGCGGCGGGTGGCTTCCGTGTTCCGCGCCGACCGCAGCCACCTGCACCACCTGATGCTGCGCCTGGGACTCAACCGCTCCCGCATCGTCGTCGGCATCTACGCCGTGACCGTCACCTTCTGCGCGCTGGCCCTCATCGCGGCCACCTACCGCAACATGGCCCTGGGGATCGCCTTCATGCTGTTCGAACTGGCCGTGGTCTTCGCCATCCGCCACCTCGGCCTTCACGCCGAGGTCCTGTCGGCCCCCATCAACAAACGTAAAAAGTTGAAAGCGCTCCTGTTCGGGGAGCAGCACGGGAATTGACTCTTCCATGGTGACGTCGGTCCAGGTCGTACACATCTCCGATCTCGTGCGCCGGCACGCACGCGTCCTGCGGGGGGAGGACTATCCGCTGATGCGGCGGATCAAGGCCCTGGTGCGCGCGCGCGAGGCGAACGTGCCCGAGCGCTTTCTCCTCCCCTTCGGTTCGGCCTTGCACCGGCTGATCGACGGCTCGAAGTTCGAACCCGCGGCGATCCCGGTCTCGGTCGGCTCCCTCTTTCTGGCCAACCGCCGCTGCCTGGAGCGCAATCTCGCGCAGCTGGGGGAGCTTGCCGCACTGGTCCGCGGGGCCGGCGCGGCGCCGGAGACCTCCGTTCTCACCGGGGACTGGGGCGCCCTGGCGGGGGTGTACGGGGACGCGGGGGCCTTTCCCGCGACCCACTGGGGCGCCCTCCTCCCCGACGGCACCTATCTGACCGAGAAGGCGCGGGAAACCCTCCCCCCGCCGGAGGCCGGGTGGTCGGAAAGGGCCGAACTCGGCCCGTCGGTCTGGCGGAGGCCGAAGCCCCCCCTGCTCCTCGCGCTGCTGGCCGCCCATCTGGGCAACCCGCAGGCGTCCCCGACCCCCTCCCTCTGGCCCCACCTGGGGCTCGGGCTGCTGCTGTGGTGCGACAGGGTGCGGGTCGGCGAGGTCCTCGACCTGGGGATGAGGCTCAACCTCCTCGAGAACGTGGAGCACGGGCTGGCCATCGCCGTCCACGTCTTTCCGGAACTGCGCACCTGGGGCGACTCGGACCAGCTCCGCATCCCGTCGTGGGAAAAGAAGTTCGCCATTCCGCTCGCCGCCCGGCGGCTGATGCAGGGGGAGCGCGACTAGCCTTATGCTCTTCGACTACAACCAGATCATCGACGACCGGCTCTGGGTCGGGGCCCTGGTCCACCCCGAGGACGTCCGTCAGCTCCGCCGGATGGGGATCACCACGGTCCTGTGCCTGCAGACGCCCAAAGACCTCAAAAAGCACGGCGTCTCCCCGAAAAAGCTCGACAAGGCCCTCGAGGAAGCCGCCCTCGACTACATCCAGATCCCCATCACCGAATTCGACCGCCCCGACCTCGTGCGCCATCTCCCCGAAGCCGTCGCCGCCTTGGAGCGCGCCCTCTCCCCAGCCTGGGCCCGCGTCTACCTCCATTGCTCCGCCGGCGTCATCCGCAGCGCCACCGTCGCCGCCGCTTACCTGATGAAAACGCAAGGCTTGAGCTCCGAGGAGGCCGCAGCCCTATTGAAATCCCGCCGGGAATGCGAGCCGGATCTGGAGGCGCTGGTCAAGTTCGCCGCACCTCCGGATCAGGAAACAACGGGGCGCTGATGTACGAGCCATCGGCCGAAACCCGCCCCATCCCCGAGATCTGTCGCTACGCCGACACCCCCTCCTCTGGAACCCGGACTGCGCCTTCTGCCAGTTCCTCCACCCCCGCCTCCAGGCGTGGGAACAAAACGACATCCCCGGGCACACCCAGTGCCCTCCTCGCAGGCTCCGACGGCCCCCTCGCCTCCCGCATCCTCTCCGGGGAGGATGGGGTGATGACGCTCCTGACACCCGAATCCCTTGAAAAAAGGGAGCTCGAATACGCATGACTTTTGCGCAGGGATACACATTAATTCCCTTTCGAGTCTGACGCTTTCATGAAAAAGATCCTTTCGATATTCGGCACCCGGCCCGAAGCCATCAAGATGGCCCCGGTCATCAAAGAGCTGGAAAAACACCCCGACGCCTTCTCGAGCCGTGTCTGCGTGACCGCCCAGCACCGGGAAATGCTCGACCAGGTACTGCAGCTCTTCGCCATCCGGCCCGATCACGACCTGGACATCATGAAGCCGGGCCAGGACCTGTTCGACGTTACCTCCAATGTCCTGAACGGTTTAAAGAAAGTATTGCAGGAGGAAAAACCGGACCTGGTCCTGGTCCAGGGGGACACCACCACCACCATGGCCGGTTCGCTTGCATCCTTCTACCTGAAGATCCCGGTGGGGCATATCGAAGCGGGCCTGCGCACGGGCGACAAGTTCGCCCCCTTCCCGGAGGAGATCAACCGCCGGATCACCAGCACCGTCGCCGATCTCCACTTCGCCCCGACCGAGCGCTCACGCCAAAACCTCCTCAACGAAGGGGTCGACCCGGGCCGCATCCACGTCACCGGCAACACCGTCATCGACGCGCTCTTTCTGACCCTGGAAACCATCCGGAGCCGCAACCTGGAGAAAGAGATCACCCGGGACCTCCTCGCCCGCTTCCCCTCCCTCGCCCGGCCCCTCGACGGGACCCGTTTCATCCTCGTCACCGGCCACCGCAGGGAAAACTTCGGCCAAGGCTTTGAAAACATCTGCCACGCCCTCAAAGCCATCGCCGCCGAGCACCCCGAGATCGACATCGTCTACCCGGTACACCTCAACCCCAACGTCCAGGAACCGGTCCGCCGCCTTCTGGCCGATGCCAACAACATCCACCTGATCGCCCCCCTGGATTACGCCCCCTTCGTCTTCCTGATGAACCGCTCCCACCTGATCCTGACCGATTCCGGCGGAGTCCAGGAAGAGGCGCCTTCCCTGGGCAAACCGGTCCTCGTCATGCGCGACACGACAGAAAGACCGGAAGCGGTTGAGGCGGGGACGGTGAAGCTGGTGGGGACGGCCTTTTCAGCAATTACGGAGGTGACACATCAATTACTCGCCGATGAAGGCGTCTATCACTCCATGAGTGCGGCACATAACCCTTACGGCGATGGCAACGCCTCAAACCAAATCCGGCACCTGCTTCAATAAGCCCAACAATTCATGTCTAATTTCAGCATACGCTACCACTTATACAGATTCTGCCCCGCTGCCCTAAAACCTTTTTGGGACAGGATCGAATCCTCAGCCATCGGCAGCCGCCTGGCAAGAGGGGCTTTTTGGTCGCTGATGGGCGGAGTAGTATCCCGGGGCCTCATGCTTCTGGCCTCAATTCTTATTGCGCGGATATTGGGACGGGAAATTTACGGCGAATATGGAATGATCCGTTCCACGGCACAGATGTTTCTGGTTTTCGCGGGCTTCGGGCTCGGCATGACCGCAACCAAACACGTAGCCCAATTCCGGACCGTGGATCCCCAGCGAGCCGGACGTATAATGGCACTCTCCGGCCTCTTTGCTTTTGTAAGTGGATTGCTGATTGCCCTGCTGCTTATCGCAGTGGCCCCATGGGTGGCCGCGAAAACGATAAACGCCCCTCACCTTGCCGGTGAGTTGAGAATCGGAGCGGTCATTCTGCTGCTCAGCGCAATGAATGGGGCCCAAACCGGCGCATTAGCCGGGTTCGAGGCCTTCAAGACCATAGCCATTGTAAATTTCAAGGTCGCGTTGCTCTCCTTTCCATTCCTCGTGGCCGGCGCCTATTTCTACGGCTTGCGCGGAGCCATCTGGGCGCTGGGCCTGAATATGGCAATCAACTGGCTCTTCAACCACCTGGCCTTACGCAGAACCGCCGCACAGAACCGCATTCTCTTTACCCTGAAGAATTGCTTTCAGGAATGGCCCATACTCTGGAAATTCAGCTTTCCCGCCGCCCTATCAGGAATTATGGTCAGCCCTGTCCTATGGGCCTGTAATGCCATGCTGGTTAATCACCCCGGCGGCTACGCACAGATGGGCCTATTTGATGCGGCCAATCAATGGCGCGCTGCCATTCTCTTTTTGCCAGGGATGGTCGGAACCATCGCCCTGCCCATGCTCTCAGATTTTGATTCCCGAAAGGACCAACATGGTTATATGAAGGCATTAAAGTATAACGCCCTACTCAATGGCACGGCTGCAATGATCATAGCGGTTCCAATCGCCATTCTTTCCAGATGGATTATGCAGCTCTACGGACCTGGCTTCAGGGAAGGATCCTTAACGCTATGCATTCTCAGTCTGACCACAGTCCTTATTTCATTAAATTCCATTGTTGGCCAGGCAATCACCAGCAAAGGCAAAATGTGGATTGGCTTTTCCTTTAATCTTTTTTGGGCAATAGTTCTGCTAATCTCAGCTGCCTTAACAACGAGACAAGGGTACGGAGCTAACGGCTTGGCAGTTTCTATGCTTTTCTCCTATCTTTGTCATAGCATCTGGCAAGCCCTATATATGAATACGCTGGTCGGCTACCCGTGCCAAAACGCTAATCAACAAAAGAGATAAGCCGTGGCACTAACGAACTGTCAACCAACGCATTATCCCGAGAGGAAGGCCTGTCGCAGGCCACTCCTCCAAAATGGACGCACTCTGCCAGTGTTGTCGAATCTGAACGATTTCCGATCAGGCTTCCTCAAGCGCTTTTCTGAAAGAGCTATCGAACAGGATGTGCGCGATCTCAAGAAGTCACAAGACCAGGCGCCCGATAAAAAGGCTGGCGACCGCAGTGGAGGCATCGACATTAACAGATGCCCATCCCGGCCCCTACTGCGCCCGAAAGACCTGCACAAACGCAATCCAAGCTAGCAGGCTGCTGAAAAATTGAGATTTTCAGCAGATTTATCATTCAATAAAGACTCAGAAGCGGTCATGAGTTCAGATTTTCGAGAAAACAGTGTTCGAGAAGGGGGTAATGTCCCCCAAAATCCCCCCGGCCATGCTGCTGGCCGGGGATTTCCCCCGTTTTCATGCGGGAGCCTCCATCATGTTTCGCATTCGGATCAGATTATAAGCCGCGACTCCGAAGGTAAACATCCAGCCAACGCGATCTACTCCTCGATGCCTTGTCTTCCGGAGAAAGCCAACAGTCTTCAGCCAGCCGAAAATTTCTTCGACCCGCTTTCTCTTTCTCTGGCTGACCGCATATCCGGAATGACGGGTTGTGCGGTTGTCGATCGCACTCGCTCTGTTCGTGTTGTTTTGCGCCACATGAGGCGTCACGTTCAGGCTTCGCGTCTTCTCTACAAATTCATTGGTGTCATAGCCTTTGTCTGCAGCCAAAGTAACGCGCGCTTTTCCCGGCAATTCTTCAAGCATATCAATCGCGGCCTGTCGCTCAGCTCTGCCCGATGCTTTGGTGATGCAGGCATTAACGGCCAGACCGTTGCGGTTTTCCATAAGCAAGTGGCCGAGATAGCACAGCTTCGATTCCTGGCCAGCGGCTTTCTTGTACAGCTTGGCGTCAGGATCGGTGGTCGATTCATGGGTTTCATTCGATCGCTTCTCTCCTCTGAAATCCACGGTCGGGTTTCCTGGGTCATCGGAGGAATCGCTCGATTTGCTTCCCTTCTTCTTGAAACTCTTGTGTCCCGCCCAGGCCTCGATGAGTGTGCCGTCAACCGTGAAGTGCTCATTCGAAAGGATGTGCTGGGATCGCGCCAGGCTGAGGACTTGTTCGAAAAAGATTCGGGCAATGTCACCATCAAGCAGTCGCTCGCGATTCTTGCTGAAAACCGTGGCATCCCAAACCTTGTCATCCATGCTCAATCCAACAAACCAGCGAAACAACAGGTTATAATCGAGTTGTTCCATGAGAAGTCGCTCACTGCGTACGGTGTAGAGCACTTGAAGGAGAAGAGCGCGCAGGAGTTTCTCGGGAGCGATCGAGGGACGCCCGGCTTTGGAATACAGCGTTTCGAAGGCAGGAGACATCTCCATAAGAATGGCATCCACCATGGTGCGGATAGCTCTCAAGGGATGGTCCTTGGGAACACGCTTTTCCGCCGAAATGTAACTGAACATCCAATCTTGCTTTTCATCCGTTCCGCGCATCGATTTCCTCCTCAACATCTATATACGTCTGAGGAGACAATTCCTATTGCGCAATTTGGGATGAAAATGGCGACTTTTTCAGCATCCTGCTGATATGGAACGACCTGTCAATTAATGGGTATTAACCCTATAGATCTTTTGCCTTTCCGGTGAAGCAGAGCAGGCGGTAGTCGAAACAGCTTTTGCGACGGTTGATCACTCTGATATTCGCGGATCGAGCCGTATGGCCCGCCGTCATGGTCGTGATTCGTCGGGAGCTGCCTCGGACTAGTATCGCGAGTCGAGCCACAGGGCCTGTCGCATAGCAATTAGCGAGGGTTCTCCTTTCCGTGTGCCGTCTCGACTGCCGTCTGTCCTGCTTCACCGTCATCATTGGTTTGAATCCAGGGGCTTATGCCGCCCGCTTGCTGGCAGTTGAGCCATATCCTTGTTCTACCGTAACCCCAATAGCCCAGATAAACCCAAGAAGCTCCCGGGCCACGGCAGTTACCACTTTTTGCTTTGTCTTGCCTTTGGCCGTAAGCCTCATGTAACGCCGATGCAATCGATTTTGGGCCTTCCAGGCAATTTCTTTCACCTCCGCGCTGGCCGTTTTCTGGCGCGTCTTAAGCGCGGTACCAATACTCGGACGATGGCGGTAGGACCAGGCGGCCTCAACAATGATGCGCCTCAGATGCGCATTGCCGGTTTTGGTGATTCCTCCCCGACGTGTGCGCTCTCCGCTGGAACATTCGCGGGAAACCACCCCGCTGTATCCCATAAGCTGCCTTGCCGTCTTGAATCGGGAAACCTCTCCCACTTCAGCCATGATCGTTACCGCGGATATCTTGGC
>JAAYCX010000092.1 GCA_012729555.1 Acidobacteriota bacterium | reverse complement strand
CGGCGAACCCCGTCATCAAGGAGAAGTACACGGCGCTGGCGCAGGCGGCCTCGCGCGTGGCCTCCCCCCACATCCGGGAGATGGGGACGATCGGGGGGAACCTGGCGCAGCTGCACCGCTGCTGGTATTTCCGCAAGCCGGAAAACCGCTTCGACTGCAAGCGCAAGGGGGGAGAGAAGTGTTTCGCCATGTCGGGGGACAACCGCTACCACTCGATCTTCGGGGCGGTGGGCAGCTGCATCGCCGTGCACCCGAGCGACACGGCCCCGGCCCTCGTCGCGCTCAACGCCCGGGTGGTGACCACCAGCCGGACGATCGAAGCGGAGAACTTCTTCGACGTGAAAGTCCCGGGGAACACGGTTCTTGAAAAAGGGGAGATCATCCGGGAGATCTGGATCCCGGCGCCTCCCGCGGGGGCCAAGAGCGCGTTTCTCAAGTTCGCGATCCGCAAGTCGATCGACTTCCCGGTCGTCAACTGCGCGGTGATGACGGGGGGCGGGGCGGCGCGGATCGCCCTGAACGCGGTGGCGCCGAAGCCCTACCGGGCGGTGAAGGCCGAGGCGGTCGTGGCGGGGAAGAAGATCGACGAGGCGCTGGCCGCGGCGGCGGGCGAGGCGGCGGTGGCGGACGCGCGGCCGCTCGCGGCGACCAGGTGGAAGGTCCAGATCGCCAGGACGCTGGTCAAGCGGGCGCTCCTGCAGACGGTGTAGGCCGATCCGATCCGGGAAGGAAGCCACGGATTTCACGGGAGGACATGTGAGATCCGTGGCTTTTTTTTTGCACCCGCCGCGCGGTCGGGGATAATATCTCCTGTTATGAATCGGCAACATGCTCTGGTCCGTCCCCGTTTTTAAAGGGTTGATCCATGAAACGAAACATGAAGCAGTGGCTGATGAAGATTCCGAGCCCCAGTACGCGCAAGGCAATGCCGTTCGTGACCTTTTCGGGGATGGACCTGCTGGGGAGACCGGTGTCCGATCTCTACCATAACGGCCGGGTCCAGTACGAGTGCATGGCGGCGCTGGCGGAACGCTACCCGTCCCTGGCCGCCCACACGGCCATGGACCTGTCGGCCGAGGCCGAGGCGTTCGGAAGCAGCGTCAGGCTCTCCGACACCGAGGCTCCCACGGTGATCGGCAGCCTCGTCTCAGACCTGGAGGGGATCCGCGCGCTCGACATTCCCGAAGTCGGGGCCGGTCGGACCGGGGCCTACATCGAAGCGGCTTCCCTGGCGGCCGCGAATATCGCGGAGGTCCCCGTTTTCGGCGGGGCCATCGGCCCGTTTTCCCTCGCCTGCAGGCTCATGGAGATGGGAAAATTCATGGTCCTGCTCCGGCGGGAACCGGAGGCGGCCGAGGCGCTGCTCGAGAAGGCGACGCGGTTCCTCATCGACTATGCCACGGCCTACAAGGAGGCGGGGGCCAACGGCGTGATCCTGGCCGAGCCGGCGGCGGGACTGATCTCCCCCCCCTTCTGCCTGCGCTTCTCCTCCGAATACGTCCGGAGGATCCTCGACGCGGTGCAGGACGACGACTTCGTCGTCATCCTTCACAACTGCGGCAACACCGAGATCCTGGTCGCGGCCATGCTCTATACCGGGGCCGACGCCCTGCACTTCGGCAACGTGGTGGACATGCGCAACATCCTTGCCCAGATTCCCCGGGACGTGCTCGCCTTCGGCAACATCGACCCGGTGAAGGTCATGAAGCTGGGGAGCGTGCGCGACGTCAAGCTGAAAACGCTCGAACTGCTGGAGCAGATGTCCAAGCACCCCAATTTCGTCCTCTCCACCGGGTGCGAGACGCCGCCGGGGGTTCCGATCGCCAACCTCGACGCGTTTTTCAAGACGCTCGACATCTTCAACGCCACCCAGGACATCCGGCACAAGTGGCTTTTCGACAATTAACCTTGGAGACACCGAAGATGAGACTCGCCAACAAATCAGTGGTGGTCACCGGGGCCAGTTCGGGTCTCGGGCGGACCATCTGCGACATGTTCGCCCGCGAGGGGGCCGGCGTGCTGGCGGTGGCCGTGGGGACCAAACGCCTGGAGGCTCTGGCCGGCTCCTACCCCGAATGCGGCGGCTCGCTCGTCCCCTGGAAGGGGGACATGCTCGTGCAGGCGGACATCGACGGCATGGTCGACGAGGCGGTGAGACGGTTCGGCCGACTGGACGTCCTGATCAACAACGCCGGGCTCATGGACGATTTCAGCGGGGTGGGCGATTTCGATGACGAGATCTTCGACAAGGTCCTGAGGCTGAACCTCCTCGCCCCGGCGCGCACGATGCGGCGGGCGATCCGGGAGTTCGAGAAGGAGGGGGGGGGCGTGATCATCAATATCGCCTCGGTGGCCGGGCTGTACGGCGGCCGCGCCGGGGCGGCCTACACCGCCTCCAAGCACGGCCTGATCGGGCTTACCAAGAACACCGCCTACATGTACGCGAACAGGAATATCCGCTGCAACGCCGTCTGTCCCGGGTCGATCAAGAAGGAGATGGGGAGCGACGAGTTCCTCCAGGAGTTCAACCAGGGCGGGCTCGCGCTGGCGCAGCGGGGGCGGGGGCTCGTCGAGCGGCCGGGCGAATCGGAGGAGATCGCAGAGGCGGCCATCTTCCTGGCCTCGGAGAGCTCCTCGTACATCAACGGCCAGGCCATCCTGGTCGACGGCGGCTGGACCAGCTATTAGAGTGCGCGGGCGGGGCCGACAGCCGGGGGCGGGTGCCTCCCTGCGCGGTCCCTCCGGAACGGAGAGATCATGACCGGAAACAGATTCGGGAAATGGGCCGTGTGGGCCGCGATCGTGTGCAGCGTGCTGCTGCTGGCGGGTTGCGAGCAGAAGACCATCAACGAGATCCTGGCGGACCCCGGCCGGTACGCCAACAAGGAGGTGGCGGTGGCGGGGACGGTGAGCTGGAGCACCTCCGTCCTCGGTAACGGCGTTTACGAAATCGAGGACGGCACCGGGAAGCTCCTGGTGGTCTCCACTTCCGGGGTGCCGCGCAAGGGGGCCCAGGTGGTCGTCAAGGGGAAAATCAGGGAAGGTTTCGATCTCTCGTCGTTCAGGCTGCCCGACCCGATCGCATCGGGCCTGGTCCTGATGGAAAGCTCGCACAAGGCGCGCTGATCCCGACCCTGCCCCTATCTCCCCGGGTGACTCGATGAGTGAAGACATCAGAGAGAAGATCGGCCGGTACCGGTGGACCATCTGCGCCCTCCTGTTCTTCGCCACCACCATCAACTACGTGGACCGGTCGGTCCTCGGCGTCCTGGCGCCGACGCTCCGGACCGAAATCGGCTGGACCGACCAGCAGTACGGCTACATCAGCGGCGCCTTCACCCTGGCCTACGCGATCGGTTTTCTCTTCGCCGGCTGGTTCATCGACCGCGTCGGCACCCGGCTGGGGTACACGATCTACCTGGTCCTCTGGTCGCTCGCGGCCGCGTCGCACGCCCTGGTGCGCAGCGCCCTGGGTTTCGGGATGGCGCGCTTCGCGCTGGGGATCGGCGAGAGCGGCAATTTCCCCGCCGCCATCAAGACGGTGGCGGAATGGTTCCCCCGGAAGGAGCGGGCGCTGGCTACCGGCATCTTCAACGCCGGGACCAACGTGGGGGCCGTCCTCGCGCCCCTCATCGTTCCGTGGATCGCCCTCACCTGGGGGTGGCAGGAGGCGTTTCTCTTCACCGGCCTGGCGGGCATGGTCTGGGTGCTGTTCTGGTGGCCCCTCTACCACACTCCCGCACGGCACCCGCGCATCTCCCCCGCGGAACTGGCCCATATCCAGAGCGACCCCCCGGACGCCCCCGGCGGCGTGCGCTGGGTGCAGCTGGTCCGCTTCCGGCAGACCTGGGCCTTCGCCCTCGGCAAATTCCTGACCGACTCCATCTGGTGGTTCTACCTCTTCTGGTTTCCGCTCTTCATGAACGACCGCTTCGGGGTGGACCTGAAGTCGATCGGGCTGCCGATGATCACGGTCTACCTGCTGGCCGACGTCGGTTCGGTGGCCGGGGGGTGGTTCAGTTCGTCCCTGCTCGGCAGGGGGTGGACGGTCAACGCCGCGCGGAAGACGGCGATGCTGGCATGCGCCCTCTGCATCCTCCCGGTGGCGCTGGCCCCCCACGTCGACGGCCAGTGGGTGGCCGTCTGGCTCATCGGGCTGGCGGCGGCGGCGCACCAGGGCTTCTCGGCCAACATCTTCACCACGACCTCGGACATGTTCCCCCGCAAGGCCGTCGGCTCCGTGGTCGGGATCGGCGGTTTCGCCGGGGCCATGGGGGGGGTGGTGATGAACTGGGGCGCCGGCTGGGTCAAGCAGAACACGGGCAACTACGAAATCATGTTCCTGATCGCCGGCTTCGCCTACCTGGTCGCCCTGCTGATCATGCACCTGCTGGTGCCCAGGCTGGAGCCGGCCCGGATGGAATAGGTTTTCGGGCCCGCCGCCTGACTTTTTTCCGGCCGGAAAGGTCCCGGAAGCCGGGATTTGTAAATTTTCTTTACATTTCCGGGAATTCTCCCACCTGCCCGGGACGGGGGCCGAAACAGGGGGTCGGCGGAGATCGGATCGTGTCAATTAATTGACATGCCAGCCTTTACCATTTCATGGCCTCTCCGGCGCCTCCTCCCACTGCGGGGATCCTGTCGGGATCTCTTACAGTCGTGGCGCCGGTTTGATTGTTTAAGATCAATGAAATCAATGATTTGGTGAGTGGCACGTAGATTGCATAGGATAAGGGCGAGCCGGTCGATAGCGGGCCTGTTCAGAAAGGAGCATGAAGTGGCCAGGAAAACGTTCGTTGTCACTTTCTTATCCATCTGTCTGATGATGGCTATCCCCTCCGGGTGGGCCGCCCTGGAGGGTGCTTCCGAATCCCCTCAGAATAATACTACCGTTAAAGGCGATGCCGGGTATGTCGAGGAATTTACCGGCGAGACCATCGAAGCGGTGCTGGACAGCCTCTTCAAACGCCCCGTGCCCTCCCCCGTTCCGCAATCCGATGGGTTCGTGTTACCCAAGGGCAATATCACCCCTCCGGCTGAAGGATTGAAGGGAATGACGCTGCAGACTAATAGCGACCTTGGAGATCCTACGGTGGGGGCAGCGGTCCCTGAACCGGGCACGCTGATGCTCCTGGGGTCAGGCATCCTGGGTCTGGCGGTTTTGGGAAGGCGCAAGCTTCATAAATAACCGAAGATACATAAATACAGCAAGGGGGGTGAGGCGCCTGTGCCTCACCCCCTTTTTTTTCGGTGCGCCCGGCAGGGCGCACTCCTGATATGGAACGACCTGTCAAGTAATGGGCATTAAACCCTATAGAGCTTTTGCCTTTCCGGTGAAGCAGAGCAGGCGGCAGTCGAGACTGCTTTTGCGACGG
>JAAYCX010000091.1 GCA_012729555.1 Acidobacteriota bacterium | reverse complement strand
CGTTGATTGCGGAAGGAAAATCTTGCGATGAAATAAAGCAGAGAGTATGGGATCAGTCTGTCTGCCGTGAAAATGGCTCCCGATTAACCTCCTGAAAATGGCTCCCTTTCAAAAGCCTGCTAACAAACCAGACTGTTATCTCTGTCGGCGCTGTATCCGGTCTCACTTCGCGTGAAGCCGAAGTCGCCGGCAGAACCGAACCCGTACTGTGTTGCCTTGCGGTCGGCCAGGCCCGCGCTGCGGAACCCAAGCTCGACCGTAAGGTCCGGAATGCGCTGAGCCCGCTCAAGCGTGAAGTCCGCCCTGCGAGCCGCCAATTCAGAAGACCAGCGTGCCATATCTGGATTTCGATTCACTCTGGCTTCCAATTCTTCGATCCCGGGCACAGGGCTAGTTTCGTCCAATCGCCCGACGGCTCGCGCGAACGTAGCGCGTTTGCTTCCCCAGTTCGAAGCAAGGACCGCACGCGCCGCTTCAAGCCCCGTAAGGCTTTCTTCAAGAGTGGCGCGAGTAGTGGCAAGCGCTACTTCCGCCCGAGACAGCTCCAGCGGAGATACCTGGCCTGCCTTTACGCGGAGTGAAAACGTTCGAACAATCTCTTCGGCCAGCTCGACCAGTTCCCTATCTAGGGCCACGTGCTCCTGGGCGGCGAGCACCTCAACGAAGTCCGAGGCCGTTTGAGCCAGGACGTCGGCCCGTGCCGCCTGGTAATCCCAGAGGACCAGTTCCTTTTCCCGTTCAGCAACCGCGACGCGCTTTGCGCGCTTCTTCCCGAGCTGAATCGGTTGCGCGATGCTGATGGTCAACTCGGACTCACTGAAGCCGGAACGAGCCCCCTGCACCTTCTCCCATTCCCATCCCGACGCAGGGTTGGCTCGGATCACAGGCAGATCTATCGATGGTTGCCCGTTCATCCCCGGAATGGTTAGGGTCCCGGGTTCAAGAGCACCGGAGATAGTGGTTGATCGCGTCTTCTCGGAAGGCCCCGAAGTCCAACGCACCTCCTCAATTACTACCGAGAGTTCTGGGTTTGGTCTCAGGCCAGCCTGCTGGACCATTGCATCTGCAGCCCGAATATCCCATGTGAAGGCGGCTAGAATCGGGCTCTCCCGAAGGGCCAACGATAGGGCGTCGGGCAGGGTTAGGGCGCCCAACTCCGTCCCGTCGGCTGGATTGTCCTTGCTGGCTCTTTCGCTCGCCTCTGTCGACGCGGAAGGGGCCAATTCTTGAGCACTCCCGTTAGCTGCAAACGCCAACAAAAGAGCGACACCTAGGCAATACTGAGATGCCCTGTACGTTAATTGAAAGACAGTAATCATTGGCCGTCAACCTCTTTGCTTACCACGTCAATTCCTCCGTCGCACTGCTTGCAGGGGAATATAGGCTTCTGTGCCTTGTAGCGAGGACGCATGCTTCTACGTCCTCGAAATCCTCTGTATCGCCAAGGCGTGTGGCCATGCGCCTTCGCTTGCTCGACGATAGGATTGACTCGCTTAGACTTGGCAGTCTCGGTGTCTGTGGTGGCGCAGCCGATCCCGCCAACTAGCAATAGGCCCGTGACCAACACTGCGAAAGTCGCGCGGGAATCGCGATTGATGAGGGTTGACATGGTACTTTCCTCCTGTAATTGCCGTGTCCTCGCATGGTATGAGCACGGACACAATTCGGGCATGGAAAAGGGACTGAAGAAACAGGAGGGGAATCAGATTAGAAGGACGGTCGTCCTGAGAGAAGATAGCGTTCCATCATCGGCGCGTCGCACGGTTGGTGCGCTCTGCCCCAAAGAAGCCTCTGAAGGACCGAAAGTGTAGCCCGAAGCCACGGCCGCCAGAGGCTTCACAGGGGATGGCGAGTTCTGAAGAATCAGGTTCTTCTGTATTGTGGGATCACCAATCCCGATGGGTATGTCAACGCAGGGTCCACAATGAGAAGAGTTGCCGGGGGCATCTACTAGCTCTCGCGCTGCAAGTTCTCTTGAGCCGCTCCTTGCCGAGAGGAGGCCCGAGCAACACTTTTCCGGCTCCGACTCGATCTCAACGTGGCCGTCAGCCGCCAAGCACAACACCACCCCGTGGGCATTTCCCAGCCCACCTGCTACCAACAGCGCCACCAGCGCCATCATAATCGTACGTTTGGGTCGTATCATTTCAGTTTGTCTTTCAACCCTTCCTCGGACACAGTTGCGATATTACCCTAGATCTTCATCTGAAAACAAATCTTTGATATTCCTTATTCCCGTCCAAGGCAAGCGCCCGTGTTAAGCCCAACCCGGTTTTTCCGTTGGTCTCCGTCTCCGATCCAGCCCTCCAAATCGATTGTCCGTATGCGATGTGAACGAGCTGACCCTGGGCCGGGAGCCGCGTCTTTGGATTCAAGGCCATTCCCACGACTCACGCGAGTACATGCTGGAGACAACTCGAGTGATCTGCGCAATCCTTTCGTCTATCCGGTGATCGACGGGAATCCAACATTCAATCCAGGGTTTGCTATGGCGTTGGAGAAGTAGGCTGGAGCGAAAAAGGAAATCCGAGTCAATTTTGCTTCCTCTCTCGCCTTTGGAGAGAAGTCATTCTTGGCCGACCACAAGTCATAGACAGGGAACGATTTGGCCCATATTCTCGCCAAGGATGGTTGGTCGAGCCAGGACTCCCAGTCCTCCACCAGCCTTCGCCAAGGCTTCGGCCGGCAGGCCGGAGCCTTGACGTAGTCCGCCGGAGCTTCAGCGCAGGCGGGCCGCCGTAGTCCGCCGGAGCATCAGCGCAGGCGGACGAAGGAGGGCCCCCAGTATGATGTGACCTACTCTCCCATCATCTTGGCCCAACTTACCCTTGTTTCATTAGAGAATCCGAATCCCCACGCAGGCCCAACCGGACTTTAGAAAATGATGAAATGCGCATATCAAGGCTTCGGCCGGCAGGCCGGAGCCTTGACGTAGTCCGCCGGAGCTTCAGCGCAGGCGGGCCGCCGTAGTTCGCCGGAGCGTCAGCGCAGGCGGACGAAGGAGGCCCCCCCCCCAGTATGATGTGACCGACCCCCTCTTTTGTTGGCTCAATTCCCCCTCGCTTCATTAGATTATCTGTAGTCCCAGGCAGGCCCCGAACGGGTTCACAAAGATGAGATACGTCTACCTGCTCCAGAGTCTCTCCCATCCCGAACAACGCTATGTCGGTTCGACGAAAAACCTCCGGCAACGTCTGGTCACCCACAATCAGGGCGGTTCTCCTCATACCTCCAAATATCCGCCGTGGCGCATTGTCACCGCTATTCGTTTTGACGACGATCGGCGCGCTACTGCTTTCGAACAGTACTTGAAAACAGGATCCGGCCGGGCGTTTGCCAACAAGCGCCTGTGGTAAAAGCCGCCACCAGACTGCAAGTCTTGTCAGCCGGAGCTTTAGCGAAGGCTGAAGCTTTGGCGAACGCTGAATCTTCAGCGAAGGTTGAAACACAATCCTGCTTGACATCTGCCGTCCCATCCATGCTATATCATGTGTTACATCAACTGTTATGAATGATATCGTCGCCCCACCAGCGGCATCTCCAAGGAGAAATCTGTTGGATCGTCACCAGCGAAGGTCGAATCTGGTCCTGGAACTTCGGGAACTCACCTGCCCGGCCCGGGAGGAGTTCGCGGCCAGGACCGCCGACGACGACCATGCTCCGAGGAGCATCACCCGTGACGACGTGCCCGAATTGCGGCCGCTGCTCATGGTGTTCAAACCCGAGGAAAAGTCATGAAACCCGGCAGCGTCAAGATCGTCGATCGCGTTTCCGCCGTCGAGGCGATCAAGCGATTGAACGAAGACGATCTCCTTTTTCTCAACCGTCTGATCGTCGAGCGGCTCAAGCTCATCTCCCAGGCCCGCGCCACCACGCTGATGACGAGCTTCACCAGGGGCGACCGGGTCGGCTTCCAGGCCCCGGACGGCCGGATGCTCGAAGGCATGGTGCTGCGCCTCAACAAGAAGACCATCAGCGTCGCCACCGACGACGGCCACCAGTGGAACGTCGCGCCCGGCCTGCTGCGCCTCGTCCAATCAGCAGGAGATATCCCATGGCCATGATCCGCCAACCCGAAAACTTCCCGGAAACGGTCAAGGAGGTCCGGCGGCTGCTGGCGCTCTCCCAGGAGGAACTGGCCCACGCCCTCGGGGTCAGCTTCGCCACGGTCAACCGGTGGGAGAACGGCAAGACCGTGCCGTCGAAGCTGGCTCAGCGGCAATTCGAGCAGTTTTGCAAACAGAAAAGAAAGGATGGCTTTCTCGTTGAGGGGAAGGAACTATGAATACAGAAGCTGATGCCCGCATTGTGATTGACAGGCTGCTTGAGCAGGCAGGTTGGTGCATCACCAACAAAGCGCAGGTCTCCACGGAGGAAGCTGCCGCCGACGGCCGTGCCGATTACCTCTTGAAGGATACCCGGAGCCGTCCGCTTGCAGTTCTCGAGGCCAAGCGTTTTGCCGTCGATCCATACACTGCCAAGGAGCAGGCCAAGGCGTATGCCCTGACGCTGAAAGCGCCTTTTGTCAT
The DNA here is from genome assembly GCA_012729555.1 of Acidobacteriota bacterium. Taxonomy (NCBI): domain Bacteria; kingdom Pseudomonadati; phylum Acidobacteriota; species Acidobacteriota bacterium. The sequence goes on along the minus strand of JAAYCX010000091.1, from coordinate 50,635 downwards.
CCTGAGCAATGGCCAGGAACACTATTTCTGGGATTACACCGATGGCGATGCCCGGCCGGTGATGGGTTTCCCCAGCCAGGCCGATCTCGAACGGAGGGCCAATATCAAGGTCCACCGTAAGGGAGACATCCGGCTGAGCCTCTCACTGCAACCCCTGCCGCACCGTTTCGATTTCAAGGGTGAGGAGGTCGAAGCACGTCCTTACCAGCTTGAATGTCTGCAAAAAGCGGATGACGCGCTCATCGCCGGTCGGCGACGCATGCTCTTTGAAATGGCCACCGGTACGGGCAAGACCCTGACCATCGCCATGCTGATGAAGCGCTGGCTGCAAACAGCCATCATCTCCCGCGTGCTCTTTCTGGTCGACCGCATCGAATTGGCCAAACAGGCCAAGGAAACCTTCGACGAATACCTGCGCGACTGGCCGACGGTCATCCTTTACGGCGGCAAGCGCAGCCTGGAAGGGCAGATCGTTGTCGGCACCCTGGACACCATTGCTACCCAACTTGGCGGTAACGGTTTCGGCCATGGGTATTTCGACCTGGTGGTCACCGACGAATGCCACCGTTCCATCTACAATACTCACCGGGCCACGCTCGGTCACTTCGACGCCATACACGTCGGCCTGACCGCTACCCCCAACCCCGGAGAATTGCACTTTATCAGCGAACACGAGCGCCGTCTGGTTCGCAACACCTACATCTTTTTTGATTGTTGGGACGCAGCCAAGAAAGAAGGCCGCCCTACCTTTGAGTACGGCATCCAGCGCGGCATCAACGATGGGTATCTCACCAAGTATCGCGTCTATCACGCCGAAAGCGTTTTGACCTTCGAAGGGGCCGAGTGGGAGGACGAAGAGATCAAGCCCGGTGCCTGGGGCCGCGACGTGGAATCCGAGGACCGACTCAAGACCATCCTGCAGGAATACTACGCCGCTGACGCCGAACGGGCCAGGGTCAGGCCGCGCAAGACCATAGTCTTTGCGGTGTCGGAAAAACAGGCGTCGATCCTTGTACGCTTATTCAACAAGCTGCTTTCCGATGAAGACTGTCTGCGCATCGCCGGGCAGATCAACCGTTCGCCGTCCGAGGTGCGGCAGAGCTTCGCCAAGAAGATCACCTGCTACACCAACAACGGTAACCCCAAGCCGATTATCGATGAATTCAAATACGACCCGTTGCCGCTGGTCGCCGTATCCGTGGACATGCTCGACACTGGTTACGATCAGAAGAACATCGAAAACCTGATCATGCTGCGGCCGACCAAGTCGCCTATCAAATACGCTCAGATGCGTGGACGCGGCAGCCGCCTGTGCCCGAAGATCGGCAAGGAAGAATTCATCATCTACGACTTTGTCGGCAACTCGAAGCGGTTCAACGACCCCGGCGAGCGGTACGACAAACCGAAGCTGGTCGGCGTCTCTCCCGGTTCGCGCCCGGCCGAAACCGGCGAGATTGAAGAAGGCGACGTGCCGCAGCCGGAAACTGGCACCACCTATCCCGAGGGCGGTCATCGCGAGTTTCTCACCATTGCCGAGGGTTCGCTCGACGACGAAATCCGCTCCCGCGAGATCATTCTGGTTGGTCCGGAAGGGCTGGCCATGGATCGCAAGACCTACCGCGAGGAATGGGAAAAGAAGGTGGTCGAGCTCAAGCGCACCGATCCGGCGGTGGAAAAGATCTTTCGTGGCGAGGAACTGGCCGACGAGGAATGGGAGGCGCTCGCTCGCCGTCTCAACTCGCCCCGGCACTATTTCAACGAAGAGACACTGCGCCGGGCCTTCGAGCAGCCCACCGGCTCACTCACCGATTTCATCCGTGTGGCCCTGGGGCTTGATCGGTTCCTCACCCGGGACGAGCGCATCGAGAAAGCCTTCAATGCCTGGGTCTCCGAACACTCCAGCAGCATCAACCCGGCCCAGGCTCAGATGCTTCGACTGCTCAAGGCGCGGGTTATGACCGGCGAGGAGATCACCATGCGTCTCTTCAGCCAGCCGCCGTTCTCCCTCTGGGGCGGATTGACCCGTATGGAACAGCTTTTCGGCAAGGAACAGCTCCTGGAAATGGTCGACGAACTGAACGCCCTTCTTGTGGCGTAATAAAGATAAGGATTCCTGATGGACAGCGGTCAACTGCAAAACACCCTCAAATCCCTCTGCAAGGTGATGTGGGACAACAACGTCACCAACCCCATCACCTATGTCACCCAGATCTCCTACCTGCTCTTTCTGAAGATGCTGGAGGAGATGGACCACGAACAGCAGGAGGCCCGCAACGGCAACTACCGCACCTTGTTCGGCACGTTCAAGGAAGGGAATGAGGAATTCGATTTCGACCCCCTGCGCTGGAGTGTGCTTACCTCCAATCCGGACAATGAGGCCATGCTGCGCACCCTGCGCGACACCCTGCCGCTGCTGGCCAGGCACCCGGAGCTCTCCCAGGGGGCGCGGGCAATTTTCCGCAACGCCGCCATCGTTATCCCCAACGGGGCGACCCTGCGGCGGGCGGTGGACATCATCGCGCCCATCTCCTTTCTCGGCATGGATGCCGACGTCAAGGGCGATCTCTTCGAATACCTAGCCAGCGAACTGGGCGGGCAGAAAAAGGCGGCCCAGTTCCGCACCCCGCGCCACCTGATTCGGGTGCTGACCCAGATGGTCGATCCCAAGATCGGCGGCACCGTCTGCGACCCGGCCTGCGGCTCCGGCGGTTTTCTGATCGCCGCCTACGAGCACATGCTGCTGGCCAACACCAGCCCGGAATTCGTTCACGAAAAGGCGTCGCCCGACGGCGGAGTGCGAAAGATCGGCATCGGCGACAAGCTCAGCCGCGCCCAGTGGGATTTCCTGCAGACCGGGGCCTTTTACGGCTTCGACGGCGATCAGGACATCCTGCGCATGGCCGCCATGAACGCCATGCTCCACGGCTTCGACCGCTGCCCCATGGTCCAGCGCGACTCCATCTGCGGCGGCGAGGACAAATGGGACGAAATCGAGTTCGACTACATCCTCGAAAATCCGCCCTTCTCCGGATCGCGGGGCGATGCCAAGCGCTCGCTGCGCATCGAAAAGGGCGACAAATACGTCCTCTTTCTGGCCCATGCCCTTCGCAGCCTGCGGCCCGGCGGCACCGCCGGGATTATCTTCCCCAACGGCATCCTTTTTGGCGATACCGGAAGCCACGTCACCGTCAAGGAGCGGCTGCTGCGCGAGTTCGATCTGCAGGCGGTGGTGATCCTGCCCAAAGGGATGTTCGAGCCCTACACACCCAACCCCACCTGTTTCTTCATCTTCCGGAACACCGGCAGGGCCACCGAGAACGTCTGGTTCTTCAAGGTGGACGGCGACGGCTCGTCCCTTTCCAAAGCCCGCAAGTTCGGCAGCCAGTACCGAAATGACTTTCCCGACCTGCTCGCCATGTGGCCGAAACGGAAAACCGAAGAAGGCCGCGCCTGGCTGGTTCCGGCGAAGCGGATCATCGACAACGGTTACAACATGACCCTTTCTGGTCTCGGCCTGATCGAGGCGGAGACGGTCGAGCACGCTGAGCCGGAGGAGATTCTGGCCTCGGTCGCCGCCAAGGAAGAGCGGATTCTCGGGCTGATCAGCGAGATGCAGGAATTGCTGGCCGGAGGGAATGGGGAATGAGTGGCTTGCATGCCAACTGGGAACGAGTTTCTTTGGTCGAACGTATCGATATTGATACGAAACAAGTGCTGCCAAGTGAATCGCCCGAAACCCAGTTTAATTATATTGCTCTTGAAAACGTCGAATCCGGGACAGGTCGGTTAGTAAATCTTCAGTCTGTTCAAGGTGCAACCATCCTGAGTGGCAAGTTCCGCTTTGATTCCTCACATGTCTTATTTGGGAAACTTAGGCCATACCTAAACAAAGTTGTTTTGCCAGACAAGGAAGGTATTTGCTCCACTGACATTCTTCCCTTAAGGCCTAAAGAAGATAGTTTGTCGAGAGAATGGTTGGCTTTATGTCTTCGAAGCCCACAATTTATTGAATACTCCAGAACAAAGATGGATGGGGCTAAGATGCCTCGTATACGAACTCCTGATCTAAAATCATACAAAATCCCCATCCCTCCCATCGACGAACAACGCCGGATCGTGGCGCGGATCGAGGAGCTAAGCCGCCGCGCCGAAGAGGCCCGAAAACTGCGGCAGGAGGCGGTGGCTCAAATCGCCACTCAGTTTTTCCATATAAGACGGAATATATATCAATCACTTCTGTCAGACTTCCCAGTAAAGCCGCTTGGCAAGTGCGGCAAGGTAATGGGAGGGGGCACACCATCAAAGAAGCGGGATGATTACTGGCATGGAGATATCCCGTGGGTTGCCCCCAAGGAGATGAAAACCTTTCGCATCACTGCTTCCTCCGAGCAGATCACCGAAACAGCGATTTCGGAATCTTCCGCAAAACTTATTCCAGCTGGATCTGTGTTCTTTGTCGTCCGTGGAATGATATTGGCCCGCTATGTTCCTGTTGCTGTTTCCGAAGTGCCTTGCGCAATCAACCAGGACATGAAAGCCATTGTGCCAGCAAAGGGAATTGCGGCCGATTACCTCGCCCATATGCTTTGGGGGGCCAATGATATTTTGCAGGGCATGGTCGAAACGGCTGGCCATGGAACCAAGAAACTTGAAACGCCAGCCTGGAGCAACCTCACATACCAATACCAGACACCGAGAAGCAGAAAGCTGTCATTGATGAACTGACAATCTTCCAAGAGAGACTGGCGGAGTTGGAATTACTACAAAGAGAGACAGCACAAGAGCTAGAGCAATTCCAGTCCGCCCTGCTTGCCAAGGCGTTCCGGGGGGAACTGTAGGCATGGCACAGAAGGTGATCCAGATTCCAACCCTGAACGATAGGCCGTACGATTTCGCGCGGTTGTTCGGGATCTGGAGCGAGGCGAATGACTACTTCGAGGATATTCGCTTCGACTTTTCCCGCTGTAGCTTCCTGCGGCCGAACGCCGTCGCCTTTCTCGGCGGCCTGGCACGATTGGTCGAGTCACGCAAGGGATCGGTCATTTTCGACTGGGGCACGCTGTACAATTCGTGGGTCAGAACCACCATTCGGCAAAACGGCTTCGCTTGCGCCTTTGGGGATGCCGCCTCGCCCTGGAATGGCACTTCGATACCCTACCGGGAAGATCGGGAGTTTCATCCCGATGAAGTCGCTGACTACCTGTCGAATAACTGGCTCGGCAAGGGCTGGGTGCATACCCATGTCAGCGAGGCGCTGAAGAACGCCATTGTCGAGCGGGTGCTGGAGCTCTATGTCAATGCCTTCGAGCATTCGGAATCCCAGATCGGTGTTTTCTCCTGCGGTCAGTATTTCCCGCAGTTGAATGAACTGCATTTGACCCTAGTCGATTTCGGCATGGGCATTCCGGCCAACGTGCGTGGTTATCTGAAAAAGATTCGACCCGATCTGCCTGCCGAAAAGCTCAAGGCCGGCGACTGTTTGAAGTGGGCATTTCAAAAAATGCACACCACCAAACCCGACTCGACCAGCCGCGGGGTGGGGCTTGATCTGCTCAAGTCCTTTATCAGGGTAAACCGGGGAACCATGCAGGTTTTCAGCAATGATGGTTTTGCCAAGATTACAGCGGATCGGGAAATCTACGACTCGTTTACCCCTACTTTTGAGGGTACGGTTTTTCATATCAAACTGGTCTGCGACGAAAAACATTACTTCCTGGCTGGGGAAGCTCCCCTAGAGTGACACGGCGAGGTGAATGGAGCTGGTTATGAATATAAAACTTGATCAATTCATCGGCGAGCGCTGCATCACCGCCGAACAGGGCCAGAAACTACTGGCCGAAATCGAACCGCGCCTGCTGGCGCGCGAGACTGTCACCATCAACCTTGCCGGGGTGAAGACGCTCCTTTCCCTGTTCCTCAACAACGCCATCGGCCCGTTGTTCAAATATTTTGACCGGCAACAACTGGACCGGCTGCTTGCTTTTGAGAATCCGTCCGAATCCCAGAGGCTGACCCTCGATCTGGTTTTGAAGAACGCCGAGGCCTATCACCGCGATCCGGCCACCAAGAAGGCGGTTGACGACACGCTGGCCAGGATTCTTGAGGAGATGGACTGATGAGCGTGCAATATGCCGTGCAGGCGGATGTGTTTGATATCGGACACACGACCCCGAAAAGCTCGGATTATTTTCTTGTTGATTCCAATGTCTGGCTCTGGATGACCTATTCGAACGCCGGACATGGCGAGCCAGACTGGCGAGCGGCCTTGATGGCCCAGTACGCAGCTTTTGTACAGGGCGCCGTCGCGGGCAACGGCAAGGTGTGCTGCTGCGGCCTGTCGCTCGCTGAGCTTTCCCACACCATCGAAAAGACCGAGCGGGAAATCCATGAGGCGAGCACCGGGACCAGCATCAAGGCCAAGGAGTATCGGCATAACTTCGCCGCTCAACGGACTCGCGTAATCACTGAAATTCAAGCTGCCTGGGCGCAGGTAGCCAGTCTTGCAGAACCGTTGACCGTCACCATCGATTCTCCTACGGCCACCGCCGCTCTGAATCGGCTGCAAACTGAAAAGGTCGACGGCTACGATCTGTTCATTCTCGAATCCATGCGAAGCCATGGCGTGGTGCAGGTTATCACCGATGATGGCGATTTCGCCACCGTTCCCGGCATTCAGGTTTTTACTGCCAACCGAAATGTTATCCAGGCGGCCCGCGCCCAAGGGAGGTTGATCATTAGATGACCTCCTCATTCCAGCCCCAGTTCACCATAACCAACCGCATGACCCAGGCGATCACCCCAATCGAACGGGCGCGCGGTTTTCTGGAGGCGGCACAGAGCTCCGCCGACTGGGTGCGTGAGCTAGGCGAACAGGCGCTGATTCGGAAGGCGCACCACCCACATCGAGGGCACCCGGTTGACTCTGGACCAGGCCGAACGGCCATGGAAGGCACCGGACGCCGTGGACGGAGTGGCAATAGAGACAGGAGAGAGGAATTATGCTGAAACAATTACGAATACAAAACTTTAAGGGCTGGAAGGATACCGGCACCATTCGCATGGCTTCCATTTCCCTGTTTTTTGGCGCTAACAGTTCGGGCAAGTCCAGCATCGGCCAGTTCCTGATGATGCTGAAGCAGACTGCGGAGTCACCAGACAGAAAAGCGGTGTTCTATCCGGGTGGCAAGAACTCGGCCGTTCAGCTCGGCTCCTACCAGGAGATGGTCTTTCATCGCGATCCGAAAAATAAGATCACCTTTGACTATCGCTGGTCCTTGCCAGAAATACTGAAGTTCAAAGACCCGCTGACCGGTCAGACCTTTTCCGGCGACAACCTCTCCTTTCACGCCGAAGTCGGCTTAGGGGATAAAGACCAGTACACCCTGGCGCTTGATCAACTGAAATATGAGTTGCTTGAAAAGGATGAATCCCGACTGTCCATCGGCATGGAGCGAAAATCCGACGTCAAGTCCGAGTACAAGGTGGAAGCGACCAATTACACACTGAAACGCAAGCAGGGACGGGTCTGGTATCCCGGTGCTCCGGTCCGGTTTTACGGCTTCCCTGATGAGGTGGTCGCCTATCACCAGAACGCGGACTTCGTTCAGGAGTTTAACCTGCGCCATGAAAAGCTGTACCGATCTCTCTGTTATCTTGGACCTCTGCGCACCAAGGCGGAGCGTCTGTATTCATGGACCGGGATGGAGCCTGAGAGTGTCGGCTATGCGGGGGAAAATACCGTCGCGGCGATTCTTGCGGCACGAACTCGGAAGATCAGTCTGCGTTACAAACGGCCAGCCAAACCTTTTGAGGAGATCATTGCCCTCAAGCTCAAGGAAATGGGACTGATCGAGGAATTCAAGGTCAACCCGATATCGGAGCAGCGGCAGGAGTACGAGGTCAAGGTTCGCACCAAGGGATCAAGAGACTGGGTCGATCTCCCGGACGTCGGTTTCGGCATATCACAGGTTCTTCCGGTTCTTGTGCAGTGTTTTTACGCTCCCTCCGGGTCGATCATCCTCATGGAACAGCCGGAGATCCACCTGCATCCGAATGCGCAGTCGGCGCTGGCCGATGTAATGATCGATGTTATCAACTCACGGGAAGACGGGGCAGACAGGAACATTCAACTGGTTATCGAGACCCACTCGGAGCATTTTCTGCGCCGCCTGCAGCGCCGTATCGCCGAAGATGCGGTCCCGCAAGAAAAAGTATCAGCCTATTTCGCCAATATCACCAAGACACCCGCAACCCTGGAGCCTTTGAAAATCGATATCTTCGGTAACATTCAGAATTGGCCGGAGAACTTCTTTGGCGATGAAATGGGCGACATAACCGAGCAGGCCAAGGCCGCCATGGAGAAGAGGATGCAAAAAGCCGTAAAGACGGAGGCCTCCGCATGATCCTGCCGAAGAAATGTCTGGTGGATACAAATGTGCCGAAGACGGCCAATCTCGCCACCCAGCCGGACCCGGACTCTGACGTATCCGACGCCTGTGTGCTGGCATGCATTAAGGTGGTTGAGCACGTCATAAATAAACGTGGCCTGATCATCGATGCGGGAGACGAAATTTTCGATGAATACCGGCAGCAGCTTTCCATGAAGGGACAGCCGGGTATGGGCGATGCCTTCATGAAGTGGGTGAACGATCACCGGTATAACCCAGAGTATTGCAGCAGAGTGACTATCACCATAAATGGCGATTCATACCAAGAATTCCCCACGCATGACGCCCTGAACGATTTCGACAAATCAGACCGCAAGTTTGTCGCTGTGGCCAACGCCCATGTGGACAAACCGCCGATATTGCAGGCTACCGACAGCAAATGGTGGGGATGGAAGGATGCCCTGGCTGAGGTTGGGATTACCGTCCAGTTCCTTTGCCCTGGGTATGTTGAAGGCAAATATCTCGAGAAGATGGAGCCGTGAAAGACGATTTTTTCAAATTTCCCTCAACACCTCATCTGGCGACCATGCCGGGGGTTAACATCAGGGGTGATAAGGTTCTGACAGAATCAGAACGTGATGAATTCCTGACGCATGAGGTGACCATAGAAGAAAAAGTGGACGGAGCAAACCTGGGGCTCTCGTTTGATGCCGATGGGAATATCCGCGCCCAGAACAGGGGGGCCTATTTGCATCTGCCCGGCTCAGGACAGTGGAAAAAACTTGGCGAATGGCTGGCGTTCCACACCGATGCGCTTTTCGAGCATCTCTCTGACCGATACATCCTGTTTGGCGAGTGGTGCTATGCCCGGCACTCAGTTTTTTACGATCGTCTGCCGGACTGGTTTCTCGCCTTTGATATTTATGACCGGGAGGCAGGTCGCTTTCTGGCCACGGCGCGCCGGGATCGGCTCTTAGATGAAATGCAAATTATCAAAATACCATGCATTGCGCGCGGTCGGTTTAACTATCCCGAGATTCGAGGACTCTTATCGCAATCAAAACTGACCAATCAGCCTGCTGAAGGGATTTATTTGCGAATTGATCACGGTCACTGGCTTGAACATCGAGCCAAACTTGTTCGCCCCACATTTATACAGGCAGTTGAACAACATTGGTCGAGTTCCGCCATCAAGCCGAACCGTCTAAAGACAGGAACGAATCTCTCGAATAATCGACGGAGCTTATCTTGATGCAGTACGCTTGGCCATATTGTGGTGCGACAGATTGGGGCGTGAGCTTTCGACAAACTCGCGACATGACTTGCCACACTGAGCTATGACAGAGCTATGACAAAAGCTGCGACATCCTGGGGGCTGACTTGGGGGGTGACATGGGGGGTGACTTGGAAACCATGGTTCCCCAACGACATGCTGATGGCGGAGTATGGATTTACCGAAGAGTGACAAGAGCCTGAATGAAAAGGACGAACTCCGGCGGCTACGCGAGGAGATCACCCGCCTCAGGGAATTACTGACCCAGCACGGCATGGATTGGGAAGAACCGACCGCTCCTTCCCCCGTTCCCGCCATGGCGGAACCGGCTCCAGGTCCAATCCATTTCAGCATTGACGATAAAATCGCCCTGTTCCGCCGGCTGTTCCGGGGACGGGAGGACGTCTACCCCCAGCGCTGGGAGTCGGCCAAGGGCACCTCAGGCTATTCCCCGGCCTGCGGTAACGAGTGGAAACCTGGCGTTTGTCATAAACCCCGGGTGAAATGCGGCGACTGCCACCAGCGCCGGTTGCTGCCGGTGACCGATCAAGTGATCTATGACCACCTGGCAGGGAAACAAACCATCGGCGTCTACCCGCTCCTCCGCGATAACAACTGCCATTTTCTCGCGGTGGACTTCGATGGAGCCGACTGGCGGGAGGACGCCGGGGCCTACATGCAATCCTGCCGGGAACTCGGCATTCCGGCGGCGCTGGAAATTTCCCGCTCCGGCAATGGAGCACATGCCTGGATCTTTTTTGTCGATCCGGTCCCGGCCCGTGAAGCCCGGCAGCTTGGGACCGCACTGATCAGTCATACCTGCGACCGGACCCGGCAATTGTCCCTGGCCAGCTATGACCGCCTGTTTCCCAACCAGGACACCATAGCCAAGGGGGGCTTCGGCAACCTGATCGCGCTCCCCTTGCAGAAACAGCCGAGGGAATCGGGGCGCAGCGTGTTCGTCGATGAGGGGTTGCAACCTTATCCAGACCAGTGGGCCTTTCTGGCATCCATCCGCGCGCTGTCCCGACGGGATCTGGAAGACACCATCCTGCGGGCCAGCAGAGGTCACCACCCCCTGGATGTAGCCTTTGCAGCCGATGAGGACGACAGCAAGCCATGGCAGCGGCCATCACCTATACCCGTCCGGATTGCCGGTCCGCTGCCGCGGTCGCTAGCCCTGGTACTGGCCAACCAGGTTTTCATAGCCAAGGCCGATCTGCCGCAACCGTTGGTCAACCGCCTGATCCGGCTCGCCGCCTTCCAGAATCCGGAGTTTTACCGGGCCCAGGCCATGCGCCTGCCGGTGTGGAACAAGCCGCGCATCATCGGCTGCGCCGACAACTACGCGCGGCATATCGGTCTGCCCCGTGGCTGCCTCGATGCCGTACTCGACCTGTTGCAGGAGAACGACATCCGTCCAGATCTGCTGGACGAGCGCTTGCCCGGACGAAAAGTGGCAGTCAGATTCACCGGCTCCTTGCGCCAGGACCAGAAAGCGGCGGTTCGCGAGATGCTCAAGCATGACATTGGTGTCCTCAGCGCCCCGACGGCCTTTGGCAAGACGATCGCAGCCGCAGCCCTGATTGCCCGGCGTAAAGTGAGCACCCTGGTGCTGGTGCATCGTACCGAGCTGCTGCGCCAGTGGCGGGAACGATTGACCGGGTTCCTGGAAATCCCCAAGGGCGGACTGGGCGTGATCGGCGGCGGCAGGAAAAAGCCGTCCGGCAGGATCGACATCGCTGTCATGCAGTCGCTCTCCCGGCGGGAGGATCTGGGCGAATTGCTGGATCAGTACGGACAGGTCATCGTCGACGAATGCCACCACCTGTCGGCGTTTTCGTTCGAGCGGATACTCAAGCAGGCGAGGGGAAAGTTTGTGGTGGGTTTGACCGCCACCCCAATACGGCGCGACGGTCATCAGCCGATCATCTTCATGCAGTGCGGACCGATCCGCCACATTGCCGATCGATCCGAAACCGCCCCCTCCAGGCTGGAGGTGTGGCCGAAAGCGCTGCCCGCGCCGGAAATCCCCCCGGATTCGCCGATCCAGGGTGTGTTCCGCATCCTCGCGGGCGATGCGATCCGCAACCGGCGCATCGCCGCGGATGTGCTGGCCGCCTACCGGGAAGGGCGGAAGGTACTGGTGCTCACCGAGCGAACAGATCATCTGGCACTGCTGCGGGATGCGATGGAAATGGGGGCAGAACACTGCTTCATCCTGCATGGCCGTCTGCCGAGGAAGCAGCGGACAGCCATATTCGCCGAACTGGAGGCATTGGACAAGGCGGCACCCAGGGTCTTGCTGGCCACTGGCCGCCTGATCGGTGAAGGTTTCGACCATCCGCCCCTCGATACTTTGGTGCTGGCCATGCCGATTTCATGGAAAGGAACCTTGCAGCAATACGCCGGACGCCTGCACCGTGAGCATACCGATAAGCGGGATGTGCGGGTATACGACTACGTCGAACCCGATCACCCCCAGCTTGCCCGCATGTGGGATAAGCGCCAGCGCGGCTACCGGGCTATGGGGTATGACATCCGACCGATGCCGTGATTTTACGAAAAGGTACCAACATGAAACAGGACAGCCGGCCTCTTCAAGTTCGCCGCTCCATTTCCGATCGGGGCCGCCGGACCGGCACGAGTCGGGTGGTGACGAAGCCGGGATTGTGCGGTTCGATTGGGTGTAAATGGGCGCAATATTGGTTCATGCTGCAAACCGAGACTATCCGAATCACCCCAGTGATCCCCAGCCCCACCGCCATGATTGATGAGTCCAGGAGCTCCTGGCTCACATTGCGCCACCCGGATCAAAGGCGGCAGGCTGTCCGGCCAGAAGGTGGAGCGGTTGCTCTCGAATCCTGAGATCAAGTCGTTTGGCTCCCGCGACAAGCAGGAGGTGGCCAGCTACGCCATACGATAGGCCCGTTATTCACCTCCTGGTCGGTCTACTCGTTCGGCAACGTCAACGCAGGGGGAACCCCGCGCGATATCGCAAAGTGGCCCCGGGCGGCGAACCGGAAGCCGAAAGAATCAGTGGGCATCCGGTCAGACTGTCCAGGCGCCTTCGGGAGCGGCCAGCGCCGATCGAACCCCGGCGGCCAGGTCCTTCATCGAAAAGGGCTTTTGCAGAAACGGGGAGGGCGGGGCCTCGGGGGCGCCCGGGACGGCCTCGGCGGAGTGGCCGGACATGAAGAGGACCCTGAGGCCGGCATGACGGGCCCGCAGCGCCCGGGCCAGGTCGCGGCCGTTCATCGCGGGCATCACCACGTCGGTGATCACGAGGTCGATGGCGCCGGCTTGGGCGTCGGCCGTCGCCGTCGCCTCGGCGGGCGAAGCCGCCTCGAGCACCCTGTAACCGAGCTTTTCGAGCATGCGGCGGGCCATCCCACGGACCGAAGCGTCGTCCTCGACCAGGAGCAGGGTTTCGCCCCGCCCCGCGGGGGTCTCCACCGGCTCCCCGGGCAGTTGCGCATCGGGCGCCGCAGCGTGCCGGGGGAAATAGACCCTCAGCGTCGTCCCCTTCCCCTTATCGCTCTGGACGTGAAGGTACCCGCCGTTCTGCTTGACGATGCCGTAGACGGTGGCCAAGCCCAGCCCCAATCCCCTGCCCAGCTCCTTGGTGGAGAAGAAGGGCTCGAAAAGATGTTCGAGCGTTTCGGCGTCCATGCCGCAGCCGTCGTCGCTGACCGACAGGAGGACATACTCGCCCGCCCGCATGCCTTCGTTCCCGTCGGCAAGGGTTTGGTCGACAACGGCGTTTTCCGTTTGGATGACGATCCGCCCGACATCGGCGATGGCGTCGCGCGCGTTGACGCAGAGGTTGACCAGGACCTGGCTCAGCTGCCCCGGATCGATCCTGACCGGCCAGAGCCCCGCGGCCGGAACCCACTCCAACTCGATCTGCTCCCCGATCAGGCGCCGCAGCATGTTGAGGCTTGATTCCACCGCGCCGTCGAGGTCCAGGCTTTTGGGGCTCACGGTCTGGACCCGGGCGAAGGCCAGCAGCTGCCGGGTGATCTCAGCGGAATGACCCGCCGCCTTCAGGATTTCGCCGAAGCATTCCTCCGGCGGGCCGCCCGGTTCCACCTGCTCCATGCCCATCTCCGCGTACCCCAGGATCACGCCGAGCATGTTGTTGTAGTCGTGCGCCACCCCTCCCGCCAGGCGGCCGACCGCCTCCATCTTCTGGGCCTGGCGGAGGTGGCTTTCGAGCCGGCGGCGCTCGGTGATGTCGTGGACGATTGTGTGGAGCAGCCTCCTTCCCCGGATCTCGATGCCGCTGCCGAAGACGGCGACATCCCGGATCGACCCGTCGGCCAGCCGGTGGCGGGACTCGAAATGCGCCCGCTCCCTATCCCGGAACCGGTCCATTTCCTCCCGGATCTGTTCGGGGGAGAGGGTGCTGATCTCCCCGATCCTCATTCCGCAGAGCTGGGCGGCGGTCCACCCGTAAAACCGCTCGGCCGCCCGGTTGGCTTCGACGATGGCGCCGTCGGAGGGATCGATGAGGAGCTTCACCGCCGAATGGTTATGGAAGAGATCCCGGAACTTGGCCTCGCTGTCGCGCAGTTTATCGTTGCTCTCGGCCAGGTGCCGCGTCCGGAGGCGCAGCTGCCGGCGGAAGAGCAGCAGCAACGCGAGCGCCGCCGCCAGGAGGGCGGCGATCCCCCCCACGATCCAGAAGAGGTACCGGGGAACGACGACCCGGGGAGGCCGCTCCATCCAGCGCTCGAGAGCCCGGTAGTAGGCCGACCGGGGCTCTGCCTTCATCCTCCGCAGGTTCCGGTCGATCGCCTCGAGCAGGTTGCCGCCCGCCCCGGCGCGGGCGGCGTAGTAGAGCGACACCGGGTGGAAAACGATCGGAGTCTTTTCCAGCCGGTACCGCCCGTGATAATAGTCGCCGAAATACTGGTTCGACGCGACCGCGTCGGCGCTTCCCCCGCTCGTCAGGCGGTACGCCTCGGCGAACGAATCCGCCTCGATGAACTCGGCCTGGAATCCGAAACCTTTCAGCAGCCGTTCGAGCGCCGTCTTCTGGACGGAGCCGGAGAGCACGGCGATGCGCCGGCCGTCCAGGTCGGGAATGCTTCGGATCCGGGCGCCCTTGCGGGCGTAAAGGGTCGACCAGCTGCTGAGGACCTCCTCGCTGTGGAAGTCAAACTCCCTCTCCCGCTCGTCCGAGATGGCGACGTCGGGCATGAGGTCGATGCGCCCGTCCCGCAGCTCGTCGAGGCACCGGTCCCAGTCGCAGCGGATCGCAACGAGGTTCCACCCTTCCTGCCGCGCTATCGCCTCGAGGACTTCGCCGAAGATGCCCGCGCCCTTTCCCGCGTCATCGGTGTAGATCTTCGGCCGGTTCTCGTAGACGCCGAAACGCACCCGTCGCTTCCCGGCTTCTTCCCCCCCCGTGCTCGCCGGCCTGGCCCCGCGCTCCGTGGCGCGGCCCGCCTGGCCCCGGCAGATTCCGGCGCCTCCGGCCGCCAGCACAAACACCGCCATCAGCAGGAGGATTCGCTTCATTTCCATGAGTCACCCGTTCCGGCGGACGGCCGGATGTCACGCCATCGAGTCCCGCGACTGCGGCGCATTGCGATAGCTTTTATCATAAAAGGCGCCCGGACGGAAATCCCGAATAGCCGGTCCCGGGGTTGGCGTCCCGGTCCGCGCATGAAAGCCGGGGCGGATTGGGGTATGATGGGGTTTTTTGATTCCGGGGAGATATGCTGATAGCGTCTTTGGCCATCGTTGCGGGGCTCGCGCTCCTGATCTGGAGCGCGGACTGGTTCGTGGACGGGGCGGCCGCGCTGGCGCGCCACTTCGGGCTGCCGGCGCTTTTGATCGGGATGGTGATCGTGGGATTCGGCACCTCGGCGCCGGAGATGGTGGTGTCGGCCATCGCCTCGATCGAGGGGAACCCCGGGATCGCGCTCGGGAACGCCTACGGCTCCAACATCGCCAACATCGCCCTCATTCTCGGGCTGACGGCCCTCGTCAGCCCCATCGCCGTCCACTCGAGCGTCCTGCGGCGCGAGCTGCCGGTCCTGGCCGCCGTCACGGGACTCGCGGCCTGGCAGGCGTGGGACGGGCGGATCACCAGGCTGGACGCGGCCGGGCTGCTCCTGGTCTTCGGCGCCCTGATGGCCTGGTCGATCCGGGAGGGGCTGCAGCGGAAGACCGACGACTTCGGGAGCGAAATGGAAAGGGAGCTCCAGATCCGTCCCCTCCCCCCGCGGCGCGCGGCGCTGCGCCTCCTCGTGGGCCTCGCGGTGCTGATCGTCAGTTCCCGGGCGCTGGTCTGGGGGGCCGTGGAGGTCGCTCGCGGCTTCGGGATCAGCGATCTCGTCATCGGCCTCACCATCGTGGCCGTGGGCACTTCCCTGCCGGAACTGGCGTCGTCGCTCGCCGCCGCCCGCCGCAACGAACACGACATCGCCCTCGGCAACGTCATCGGGTCGAACCTGTTCAACACCCTGGCCGTGGTCGGCATCGCCGGGGCGATCCACCCCGTCGCGGCCGCGCCCGAGGTCTTCTCCCGCGACATCCTGGCGATGTCGGTCCTGACCGTGTCGCTCTTCGTCATGGGGTACGGGTTCTGGAGCCCGCGCCGCATCAATCGCTGGGAGGGGAGCCTGCTCCTGGTCGCCTACGTCGCCTACAATATCTGGCTGCTCCAGGGCGCCTTCGCCGGCTGATTCCTCATCGCCTCGAGGACGGCGTCGACGGTGATGCCTGCCAGGCGGCCCGCCCCGTCCCGGAGGACCGTCACGCTCTCCCCGAGGGGGGCCCACTGTTCGGGCGCGGTGGGCCCGAAAAGGGTGACGGTCGGAACCCCCAGCGCGGCGGCGAGATGGGTCACCCCCGAATCGTTCCCGATGAAAAACCGGCAATGCCCGAGGACTCCCGCCAGGGGCCCGAGCGGCAGTCCCTCGCACGGCAGCGACCCCGGGACCGCTTCGGCCATCTGCCGCGCGAGCCCCTCCTCCGCCGGGCCCTCCATGAGGATGAGCTCGAGGTCGTTCCGACCCGCCAGGCGGCGGGCCAATGCGGTGAAATTTTCGGGGGGCCAGCGCTTCCCGGACGACCCCGCCCCGGGGTGCAGCATCGCGAGCGCCCTCTTCCCCTCCCACCCCTGCTCCCGGAGCCACCGCCCCCCTTCTTCCAGGGAGGCGCTGTCAGGGTGGATCCGCACGGCCGTTCGGCCTCCGGCCGGCTCCGGCCCGAGGCCCAGGGAATCGATGAAGATGCGCGAGACGTGGCGCGCCTCGCCCGGCGCCGGGCGCCAGGGGGCGACGATCGCGCCGGGGTGGATCCCGCGCAGGTTGCGGACGAAAAGGTCGTTGGCGGCCCCGGTCCAGGAGACGACCCGGTCGTAGCTCTCCCACAGGCGGATGTCCGGCTCCGTCGGAGGATCGGGGCCGTGGAGGCGGTGGAGCGGGAACGCGGAAAGGGGGAGGACCCTGTCCGCGAACCCCGCCAGCATGGGGGCGGGCAGCGCCGGGCCGCACGCCAGGGTGATCTCCGCCCCGGGCTCCGCCCGGCCGAGGGCCCCCAGCGCCGGGAGCGCCAAAAGGACGTCCCCCAGGGCGCCGGGGTGAAGGACAAGGGTGCGCACTACTCGATGACGACCCCGACGTTGCGGGAGTTGGCGATGCTCACCTGCGCGGCCACGTGCTCGGCGATCCGCCGGAAGGCTTCGCCGACGGCCGAATCGGGGGCCAGGGCCGTCACCGGCCTGCCCGCGTCCCCCCCTTCGCGCAGCGAGACGTCGAGCGGCACCTCGCCGAGAAAGGGGACCCCGTATCGGGAGGCCGTGGCCGACCCGCCGCCATGGCTGAAGATGGGGGTCCGCTCGCCGCATTTGGGGCACTGGAAATAGGACATGTTCTCCACGATCCCCAGGATCTCCACGTTCACCTGGCGGAACATCGCAATCGCCTTGCGCGCGTCCTGCAGCGCCACGTCCTGCGGCGTGCTGACGATCACGGCCCCCATCAGGGGTACGGTTTGGGTCAGGCTGAGCTGGACGTCGCCCGTTCCCGGGGGGAGGTCGACGAGGAGGTAGTCCAGCCCCCCCCAGTCCACCTGGCGGATGAACTGCTGGATCACGCCGTGCAGCATCGGCCCGCGCCAGATCAGGGGCTGGTCGTCACGGTCGGTCAGAAAGCCCATCGACATCACCCGCACGCCGTAGTTCGACAGCGTCTGGATGCGGTCCCCGACCGCCCGGGGCCTCCCGTCGATCCCCATCATCAGGGGGACGTTCGGCCCGTAGATGTCCGCGTCGAGGATCCCGACCGCGGCCCCCGTCTGTGCCAGCGCCACGGCGATGTTCACGGTCACGGTGGACTTGCCGACCCCTCCCTTGCCGCTCCCCACGGCGACGATGTTCCTGACGCCGGGGACCGACTGTTTCCCCTCCCCCGCGGTCCCCCGCGTCACGGCCGCCGACATGGTGATCCGCACGTCGCTCACCCCGGGAACCGCGAGCACCGCCTCGCGCGCCCACTGCTCCATCTCCTTCTTGACCGGGCAGGCGGGGGTGGTGAGCTCGATCGTAAAGGACACGGTGCCGGCCTCGATCTCGAGGTTCTTGATGAAATTCAGGGTGACGATGTCCTTGTGGAGGTCCGGATCCTCGACCTTTCTGAGAGCATCCAGGATATCCTGCTCACGGGGCGCTGCATCATTCGACATATCAAAATCCTTTTGAAATAATGTGTAGGGTTGGATCGACCGGCGGACCCCGGCCGAAAGGGTCAACTCGGGTCGAGGATCCCCTCCATCGCCTCGCCGATATCGGCGGGGCTCGACACCACGCGCACGCCCGAACGCTCGAGCGCTTCCATCTTTTCGGCCGCGGTCCCCTTCCCCCCGGAAATGATCGCGCCCGCATGCCCCATCCGTCTTCCCGGAGGGGCCGTCCGGCCCGCGATGAAACCGACGACGGGCTTTGTCATGTTTTCCCGGATATACCGTGCAGCCTCCTCCTCCGCCGTCCCCCCGATTTCCCCCACCATCACGACGGCGTGCGTGTCGGGGTCCCGCTCGAACAGCTCGAGCGCATCGACGAAGCGGGTTCCGATGACGGGGTCCCCCCCGATGCCGATGCAGGTGGACTGCCCGATACCCCGCATCGACAGCTGATGCACCGCCTCGTAGGTCAGCGTCCCGCTGCGGGAAATGACACCCACGTGCCCTTCCCGGAAAATCCGGCCCGGCATGATCCCCGCCTTGCATTTCCCGGGCGAGATCACGCCGGGGCAGTTGGGCCCGACGAGGCGCGTGGCCGAGCCCTCCACCAGCCCCATGACCCGGGCCATGTCCTGGGTCGGGATCCCCTCGGTGATGCAGATGACCAGGCGGACGCCCGCCGCGGCCGCCTCCAGGATAGCGTCGGCCCCGTGCGCGGCGGGGACGAAAATCAGCGTCGCCGTCACCCCTTCCTTCGCCACCGCCTCCTCGACGGTGTGAAAAACGGGGATGCCGTCGAGCAGGGTGCCCCCCTTGCCGGGGGTGACCCCCGCGACGACGTTCGTGCCGTACTCGACGCACTGCCGCGCGTGGAAGGAGCCTTCACGGCCGGTGATTCCCTGGATGGCCAGACGCGTACCGCCGTCGATCAGTATCGTCACTGGACCCCCTTCCGTCGCGCCACTGCGACCGCTTTTTCCGCCGCGTCCCTCATCCCGTCGGCAACCGTAAACTCGAATTCGGAGTCGAGGAGCAGGCGCCGCCCCTCGTCCACGTTGGTCCCCTCGAGCCGGACGACTACGGGGACCTTCACCCCGGCATCGCGGACGGCCCCGATGACCCCGTGCGCCACGATGTCGCAGCGCACGATCCCGCCGAAGATGTTGAGCAGGACAACCTTGACCTTTTCGTCGGAAAGCAGGATCCGGAAGGCGCTGCGGATCTGCTCCGCCGTCGCCCCGCCGCCGACATCCAGAAAATTGGCGGGGCTCCCCCCGGCGATCTTGATGATGTCCATCGTCGCCATGGCCAGGCCGGCCCCGTTGACCATGCACCCGATATTGCCGTCGAGGCGGATATAGTTGATTCCCAGGCGGGAGGCCCGGATCTCCAGGGGGTCCTCCTCGCCGAAATCGCGCAGGGCCCGGAGTTCCGGGTGGCGGTAGAGCGCGTTGTCGTCGAGGACGATCTTGGCGTCCAGGGCGTACACCTCGTCCGACCCGGTCACCAGCAGCGGGTTGATTTCCACCAGCGAGGCGTCGAGCTGCTCGAACACGCGGTAGAGCGCGGCGATGACGCGGGTGGCCGCCGGCAGCAGACCGTCCTCCAGCCCCAGGCGGAAGGCGAGTTTTCTCAAGGAGTAGGGCTGCAGCCCGACACGGGGATCGACAGGCTCCCGGAAGATCCGCTCGGGCGTTTCCGCGGCGACCTTCTCGATATCCATCCCGCCCGCCGGGGAGGCCACGATGACGGGGCGCCGGGTCTCCCGGTCGACGAGGATTCCGATATAGAATTCCTTCCGGATCGAAAGCGCCTCCTCGACGAGCACCCGCCGCACGATGCGCCCGCCGCTCCCGGTCTGCCGGGTCACCAGGGCGGCGCCGATCATCCCGCCGGCGATCTCCTCGGCCTCCGACGGGGTGTCCGCCAGCCGGATCCCTCCCCCCTTGCCCCTGCCGCCCGCATGGATCTGCGCCTTGACCGCCACCCTGCCGCCCAAGCGCGCCGCGATCTCGTAGGCCTGGTAAGGATTCGAGGCAGCCTCCCCCCGCGGGACCGGCACGCCGAACCGCGCCAGTATTTCCTTGGCCTGATATTCGTGAACGTTCACCGGACCTCCCGTCCCCCGCAAAGCCCGTTGGGGCCTGGCGGGATCCTTTGTTTATGCAAACAATTGCCGGAATCCTCGGGCACATCCGACAATCGGCCCATTGTATGGCGAAGGACCTGGGGGTTCAATGAAAACCTTCCCCGCCTCCCGGGGCCTCAAACGGGCCTTTCATCGGGGGCGGGGATCCGTTAGAATTTCCCTATTGGATCCTCGCCTCTCCCGAAACCGGAGAGCCTCGACCGTTCCCGTTGATTTGCCGCACGACCCGCGCCGGGGGTGACATCCATGGAGGAACAGACCATGGAAAAACCCTGCTCTCTTCTGCTGGTGGGGCTCGATCCCGCCGAACTGAGCCTCTGTTCCGACCACTTTTCCCGCTCGGGCCACGGAGTGGCCGCCGCCCTGAATGTGGACGAAGCCGTCGAAAAGCTGAATCCCGGGGGCGTCGACCTGGTCTACCTGCGTTCCCGGGACGGCCGCAGCGGGGCGGCGATGATCACCAGGCTCGCGGGCCCGTCCCCCTTCCCACCCGTAGTGCTGGTATGCGATCGTGCCGACGGAGGGTCGATCCTGGATATCTGGCGCGCGGGGGCGGCCGATATCCTCTTCCCCCCCCTGACCCCGGAGGCTCTCGACGCCAGCCTCCGCCGATGCGCCCAGCGGCTTTCTCCCCGCGCCGGTACGCCCCTTTCTCTCCCCAAGGGGCGCTTCTTTTACCTGGACGAGACCGGGGAGGAGCGCTGGGTCTCCGTCCCCCCCCCGCGGTTCACCATCGGGCGCAGTTCCCGCAACCACCTGGTACTCGACCACGGAAGCATTTCCAGGTCCCACGCCGAGGTGGTGGCGCAGGGCGACGGGTACCTCCTGCGCGACCTCGACAGCAAGCTGGGGACCTGCGTCAACGGCGTGCGCATAAAAGAGACCCTTCTGGCCGACGGGGACGAGGTCCAGTTCGGGGGGGCGCAGGGCCTCAGTTTCACCTTTCGCACCGCCGACATCCTGGGGTCGCTCCTGGGCGGGAGCGACCCGGGAAGGGTGGCGGGGATGTCCATGAGCGGCTTCAGGGACATCGGGAAACTCTTCGCCGCTTTCCGGACCCTGAGCTCCATTGCGGTCCTGGACGACCTCCTGGCGCTCGTCGTGGACACGGCGATCGAGCTCACCGGGGCGGAGCGCGGTTTCATCATGCTCCGGGAGCTTGACGGTTCGCTCCAGTTCCGATGCGCCCGGAGCCGCCACAAGCATTCGCTGGACGGATCGTGTTTTCAGACCAGCAGGAGGATCCCCGAGGAGGTCCACCGAACCGGCCGCCCCATCTTCGTCAAGGACCTGGATCACGGTACGGGCGCCGAATGGCACGAGAGCACGCGCCAGATCGGGCTGCACAGCATCTCGTGCGTCCCGCTCCGCTATGTCCCCCTGCACGACGAGGCGAACCCCTCCGGGTCCCGGTGCGCCGAAATCATCGGCGTCCTCTACCTGGACAGTGCGAGCGTCGGCGCGCGGCTGACGAGCACCCGGGTGGGCGCGCTCGAAACGCTGGCGATGGAAGCGGCCATGGCGATCTACAACGCGAAACTCTACAAGGACCTCGAGGACAAGCGCCGGATGGAGGAGCAGCTGGCACGCGCCCGGGAGATCCAGCAGACCCTGCTGCCGCCCCCCGTCCGGGACCGGGGGTTCGTCCTGGCCTGCGGCTGGAGCCTCCCCTGCTACGAAATCGGGGGGGATTACTTCGACTATTTCGACCTGGACGGGGACCGGTTGGGCTTTACCCTCGGGGATGTGGCCGGGAAGGGGATTTCGGCCGCCCTGCTCGCTTCCCTGGTGCAGGGGCTCTTTTCGGCGCAGGGGCATTTCGACGCCCCCCTGGAGAGCATCGTCGCCTCCATCAACCGCACCCTTGCCCTCAGGGGGGACGGCAGCCGTTTCGTGACCTCCTTTTTCGGGGTCCTGAGCCCCGACGGCAGCTGCCGTTACGTCAACGCCGGGCACAACCCCCCCATTCTCCTCCGCCGTGACGGTTCCCTGGAGCAGCTGACCGCCGGGGGGATGGTCCTCGGCCTCTTCGCGGGCGAGCAGTACCGGTCCTCCTGCGCGCGGTTCGGGCCGGGGGACCGTCTCGTCCTTTTCACCGACGGCGCCGTCGACGCCCTGGGCGCTTCCGGGAAGGAATTCGGGCTCGACCGCCTCATTTCGGTCCTGCGCTCCCACGCGCGGCTCCCGGCCCCCGAAATGCTGGCGCTGACCCAGGCGGCGGTGCTGGACTACTCCGAGGGGGTCCCGCAGGCCGACGACATCACCCTGTTGGTTCTCGAATTCCGGGGTCCGGGCCCCCGGCCGTGAATTCCCCGCTTCGGGAATGGGATGGCTGAGGATCACCTGAGGGGAGAGGTGATTGGTAGCGCTACGGGGAATCGAACCCCGGTTTGATGGCTGAGAACCACCCGTCCTAACCCCTAGACGATAGCGCCGTAACCGGCAGGCATACTACCAAAAAACAGCGGCGCGCGTCAACTCGCCAAATGGGGTCCCGCATCGCCGGGCGCTGGGGTATAATCGGTGAATGAACGGAACAGGCGACAGGAAGGTGGTCCTGGCTTTTCCGCGCGGGTTCTGCGCGGGGGTGGTCCGCGCCATCGATATCGTGAAGCTCGCGCTGGAAGCCTACGGGCAGCCGCTGTACGTCCGCCGTGAGATCGTACATAACAAGTTCGTGGTCAACGGGCTCCACGAAAAAGGCGTCCTCTTCGTCAATGAACTGGGGGAAGTGCCCGCCGGGAGCCGCGTCATCTTCAGCGCCCACGGCGTCCCCCCCGAGGTCTGGGCCGAGGCGGAAGCCCGCCGGCTGAAGGTCATCGACGCCACCTGCCCGCTCGTGACCAAGGTGCACAAGGAAGCCGTGAAATACGCCCGGGACGGCTACGCGATCGTTCTCATCGGTCATTCCGACCACGACGAGGTCATCGGCACCCTGGGCGAAGCCCCCGACAATATCACCGTGCTGGACCCGGAGGGGGACATAGAGAGGCTGAATGTCGCGGATCCCGCCAAGATCGTTTACCTCACCCAGACCACCCTGAGCATCAACGACACCCGGAGAATCGTGGAGAAACTGCGGCGGCGGTTCCCCCGCATCAAGGCCCCGAATTCCGAGGATATCTGTTATGCGACCCAGAACCGCCAGGCGGCGGTGCTGGAGCTGACGAAAAGGGCGGAATTGATCCTGGTGGTGGGATCGGCCAACAGCTCCAACTCGCGCCGCCTGGTGGAGGTGGCCCAGAGCGCCGGGGTGCCCGCCCACCTTATCGATGACATCGAGGACATCCAGCTTTCCTGGATCCGGGACGTGGAGACCATAGGGTTGACGGCCGGCGCCTCCGCCCCGGAGGACCTGGTCGAAAGGGTGGTGGACTACCTGAACGCCCTGGGGTACCCCCACATCGAACCCGGTGGCGGCGTCATGGAGAATGTCCAGTTCTCGCTCCCCCCGGAGCTGGCCGAGGCCGCCGCGGCCCATCCTCCCCGCCGCCCTGGGGAATGAGGAAAAATCCGCCCGGGGGATGTCCCATGTTGGAAAAATGAAGCACATGGGCTATAGTTTCCTGTTTATCGTTTCGTTTGAGGGGAAGACATCCACCAAGCTGCGGCGGCAACGGCGGAAAGGACGGGGATAGCCTTCTTCGGGTATGCGGCTCCATGAATGAAGAAATCACCTTTGTGACGGGCGCAACCGGCTTCATTGGAAGCCATGTCGTGCGCAGGCTTCTGCTCCGGGGGGACCGGGTGAGGGTCCTGGCGCGCAACTCCAGCCCCAAGTCGGACATCGAGGCGTTCGGATGCGAAATCGTCATCGGCGACCTGAAGGACTCCATGTCGCTGCTCCGGTGCATCCGGGGCTGCAGCCGCGTCTACCACGTCGCCGCCGATTACCGCCTGTGGGCCCGCAACCCCCAGGAAATCTACGACAACAACGTGGGCGGCACCCGCAATCTCCTGTCGGCCTGCTGTGAAGCCGGGGTGGAGAAGGTCGTCTACACCAGTTCGGTGGGAACGATCGGCATGCAGAGGGACGGCATCCCCGCCGACGAGGACACCCCGGTCAAGCTCGACGACATGATCGGCCACTACAAGCGTTCCAAGTTCATGGCCGAGCAGGTGGCCCGGGAATTCGCCACCTCCGGGCTCCCGGTCGTGATCGTCAACCCGACCACCCCCATCGGCGCGGGGGACATCAAGCCGACGCCGACCGGGAAGATCATCCTGGATTTTCTCAGGGGAAGGCTCCCCGCCTACGTGGAAACGGGGCTGAACCTGGTGGCTGTCGAAGATGTGGCCGAGGGACATCTGCTGGCCGAGACCCGTGGCCGGGTCGGGGAGCGCTACATCCTGGGAGGCGAAAACTGGAGCCTGGAGGAAATCCTCGACGCCCTGGCCAAGATCTGCGGGAGGCGGGCCCCCCGCTTCCGGATCCCCTGGACCGTCGCCCTCATGGCCGGGACCCTGGACAATTTCGTCTCCGGGACCCTTCTGCGCCGGGAGCCTTCGATCCCGCTCGAGGGGGTGAGGATGGCCCGTTACAAAATGTACATCAGCGGCGAAAAGGCGCGCAAAGAGCTGGGCTACAGCCCGCGGCCGGCAGAGAGGGCGCTCCGCGAAGCCGTCGACTATTTCCGTTACGACTGGCGGCCGGACTCCGCCCAGGGTCGCGCATCGAGACTGGGGCCCGACACCATTTGACGTCCGGGTCCGCCACGGCGGGCCGGGACAGCTGAGGCATACGACAGAAGGCGATGAAGTCCCAAGACCGGCAGTTTCCGAGCAACGGCCAGGAGATGCGGGCCGCCGTCTACCGCGGTCCCGGGGAGCTCTCCGTGGAAAGGGTTCCGGTCCCGGACATCCTGGACGGAGAGATCCTGGTGCAGGTGCGGGCCTGCGGCGTCTGCGGCACGGATCTGAAAAAGATCGCCTACGGGCTGGTGCCCCCGCCGCGCATATTCGGGCACGAGATCGCCGGCGTCGTGGCCCGGGTCGGTTCGGCCGTGACGGGATTTCGAGTCGGGGACCGGGTGGCGACCCACCACCATATTCCCTGCGGGAACTGTTTTTTCTGCGAGAAGAAGCTCTTTTCGCAATGCGAGTCTTACCGGCGCACCGGCACCACCGCCGGCTTTGAACCCGCAGGGGGCGGGTTCGCCGAGTATGTCCGGGTCATGGACTGGATCGTGGCCGGAGGAACCGTGCGGATTCCCGATTCCGTCAGTTTCGACGAGGCCAGTTTCCTCGAGCCCCTCAACACCTGCCTGAAGGCGCTGGAAACCGCGTGCGTCGAGCCGGGGGAGGTGGTGGCGGTTTACGGACAGGGGCCGGTAGGCCTCCTGCTGATGCAGGCCGCCCGCGCGGCGGGGGCCCGCGTGGTGGGGCTGGATTTCCTCGAGCCCCGGCTGCAGATTGCGCGGGAGCTGGGGGCGGAGGCCGCCCTCGATCCCGCCGGAGACGACGTCGACCGGACGATCGCCCTCTTGACGGACGGCAGGGGGGCCGACCTGGCCATCGTGGCCGCGGCCAGCCCGGAAGCCGTCGCCGATGCCCAGCGCATCGTCCGCAGGGGGGGGCGCGTCCTTCTTTTCGCGCAAACCGTGCCCGGCGAGAAGATCCCGGTCGACGCCTCGAGCATCTGCATGGAGGAGAAGAGGCTCATCGGCAGCTATAGCGCTTCGGTGGAGCTCCAGGAGAAAGCGGCACAGATGATTTTTGAAGGAACTATCGACGTGGCCCGACTGATCAGCCACCGATTCCCCCTGGAACTCCTCCAGGAGGGGATACGGCTTGCATCACACCCCTCTGCCCATTCGCTAAAGGTCGTGATACAACCATGAGAGAATTGATAAAGGCAAGCAGGGAGAAAATGACCGCCGCCGTGCTCTACGGGAAGCGGGACGTGCGCATCGAGCAGATCCCCGTCCCCCGCATCGGGAAGGGCGAGGTCCTGGTCCGGATCAAGGCGGCGCTGACCTGCGGAACGGACCTGAAGGTCTACCGCCAGGGGTTCCACGCGCGCATGATCGTCCCCCCCGCCGTTTTCGGCCACGAGCTGGCGGGCGTCGTCGAGGAGGTGGGAGAGGGGGTCGAGAGCTTTTCCGCCGGCATGCGCGTGGTCAGCGCCAACTCCGGCCCGTGCAACGAATGCTTCTTCTGCCAGAAGCACCTGGCGAACCTCTGCGAGAACCTCCAGTTCATCAACGGCGCCTACGCGGAATTCATCAAGATCCCCGAATCGATCGTGCGCCAGAACCTCCTGATCCTCCCCGACAGCGTCAGCTTCCAGGAAGCGGCGCTGGTGGAACCGCTGGCCTGCGTCATCAGGGCGGCCGAGGAGACCGGCATCGAGGAGGGGGACACCGTCGTCGTCATCGGCGTGGGCCCGATCGGCCTGATGTTCGTCCAGGTCCTGAAATCGATGGGCGCACGCGTCATCGCCCTGGGAAACCGCAAGACCCAGCTGGCCATGGCCGGAGCCATGGGGGCGGACCACGTCGTGGACTCCACCCACTCGAACGTGGTGGAACAGGTGCGCAGGATCACGTCCGGCCAGCGCGGGGCCGATGTCGTCATCGAAGCGGTGGGAATCAGGGAAACCTGGCAGCAGGCGATGGGCATGGTCCGCCGGGGGGGCACCATCAACCTGTTCGGCGGCTGCCCCTCGGGCACGCACATCCCGCTGGACAGCACCCTGATCCACTATTCCGAGATCACCATCAAGGCCAACTTTCACCACACGCCGAGGCACATCCGCGAAGCCCTGGAAGCCATCCACCGTGGAAGGGTGAACGCCCGCAGCCTGATCACGGGCGAGGAGCAGCTGGCCGCCCTCGGCAGCGTCCTGGAACGGCTCCTGAACCGGAACGGGGATCTCAAAATAGCCATCATCCCCTGAGCGGTCCCCGACCGCGGACCCGGGATCCCCGGAGAAGCGCATGACACCGGAATTGAGGGAATCCTACCGGGCTGCGGAAGCCATCGCCCGCAGCCGAAGCAATTTCTACTACTCCTTCATCGTCCTCCCCGCGGAGAAAAGGCTCGCCTTCTGCGCGGTCTACGCCTTCATGCGCCACTGCGACGACATCTCCGACGAGGAGGGCGCGAACGGGGACAAGCGGGAGCGGCTGCGCCGGTGGCGGCGGCAATTGGACGCCGCCTGTCCGGGGGACGCTTCGGCCAGCCCCATCCTCCCCGCCTTTCGCGACACGCTCCGGAATTTCTCGATCCCGGCGCAGTATTTCCACTGGATCATCGACGGCGAGGAGATGGACCTGGAGATCAGCCGGTACGACACCTTCGAAGAGCTCTACCGCTACTGTTTCCGGGTGGCCTCCGCCGTCGGCCTGGTCTGCCTCCGCATCTTCGGGTCGAGCGGGGAACGGGCCGAGAAACTCGCCGAACATTGCGGCATCGCTTTCCAGCTGACCAATATCCTGAGGGACGTCAAGGAGGACGCCCAGCGGGGGCGCATCTACCTGCCGCTCGAGGATCTCCGGCGTTTCCGCTACGCCCCCGAGGACCTCGCGGCCGGGGTCCTGGACGACCGGTTCCGCGCGCTGATGCGCCACGAAACCGAGCGGGCCCGGGAATTCTACCGGCATGCGCGGGAACTGATCCCGCTGGTCGATGTCTCCAGCCGGCCCGCCCTGTGGGCGATGATCGAAATCTACGAGCGCATCCTCGAGCGGATCGCCGCGCGGGGGTTCGACGTCTTCGGGGAGCGCGTACGCCTCTCCCCGCGGGAAAAGACCGCCGTCGCCCTGAAGGCGATCGCCATGCGCGCGGCGAACCGCGTGGGGCTTGCCCTGCCGCGCGCTTGATTTCCGCGGCGCCCAAGAAGGTCTTGTCCCGTCCGGCGCGTTATGCGAAAATGCGGGTCTTTTGAATGGCTTGGGGTTTCAACAGTCACGCGGGCCCCGACGGCGCCCTCGGCCCCCCTCCCGACAGAGGACAGCGCGGGGCCCGAGGATTCCTGGGATACACCATGATAGTCTGCAAATTCGGCGGCACTTCAGTTCAGGACGCGGAGGCGCTTCTGCGCCTGGCCGGGATCATCCGGGCCCGGCGGGACCGGCAACCCGTCGTGGTTTCCTCGGCAATGGGAAAGACCACCAACCACCTGCTCGAGGTCGCCCGAACGGCCGCGCGGGGCAGGAAAACGGAAGCCCTGGACCTGTTGGCGAAAATCAGGGACATGCACCTCAGGGAGGCCCGGAACCTCGGCATCGCCGTCGCGGAAGACCAGGTCTGGGAAGCGATCCAGGCCTACTTCAAGGAAATGAGAGACCTGGTCCGGGGCCTGGCGGCGCTGGGGGAGCTGACGCCGCGCGTCACCGACACCATGGCCAGCTACGGGGAACGGCTGTCCACCCTCATCATCGCCCGCCTGCTCGAAGACCAGGGGCTGCCGGCCGAACTGATGGACGCCCGGGAATGCATCATCACCGACGACCATTTCACCCGGGCGGCCCCCCTGTTCGACCTGACCGAGGCCGCCATCGTGGAGCGCTTCCGCCCGGTGCTCCAGAGCGGCAGGATCCCCGTTTTCCAGGGATTCATCGGGAGCACCCGCGAGGGGCTCACCACCACCATCGGACGCGGCGGATCCGACTTCACGGCCGCCATCGTGGGGGCGGCGCTCGACGCCGAGGATATCCAGATCTGGACGGACGTGGACGGCATCATGACCACCGACCCGCGCATGGTCGAGCACGCCCGCCGGATCAGGGTCATCTCCTTCGACGAGGCGGCGGAGCTCGCCTATTTCGGCGCCAAGGTGCTGCACCCGGCCACCATCATCCCCGCCGTCCGCAAGAAAATACCGGTTCACGTGCTCAACAGCGCCAAGCCGGACCATGAAGGCACCCTGATCACCGACGAGGCTCCCTGCTGCGACAACCCGGTCAAGGCCATCGCCTACAAGAGCGGGATCACGGTCGTCAACGTCACCTCGACCCGCATGCTGATGGCGTACGGTTTCCTGAAGAAGATCTTCGAGATCTTCGAACAGCACAGGGTGCCGGTGGACGTGGTGGCGACCAGCGAGGTGTCGGTGTCGCTGACCGTCGACGACACCTCGAACCTGTGGGACATCGTGACGGATCTCAAAAGGATCGGCGAGGTCAACATCGAGGGCTCCAAGTCGATCGTCTGCTGCGTCGGGGACAACGTGAGAAACGTCCCCGGCCTGCCCCACGTCGCCTTCAGCGCCCTCCGGGACATCCGGATCCAGATGATTTCCCAGGGGGCCTCGGCCATAAACATCACCTTCGTCATCGACGACGACCGGCTCCCGGAGGCGGTGCGCGGACTGCACGACGCCTTCTTCCAGAAGGTCGACCCACGGATATTCGAGTGACGGGCCGGCCCGCCGGCGGCCCGGGGAGGGCCTCGAGATGAGAATCGCATTGCTCGGCTACGGCAAAATGGGGAAGATGGTGGAAGCGATCGCCGTCCGGGAGGGATGCACGGTGGGCCCCCGGCTCGACGTCGGGGACAACCCCGGGGGCCGGGGCATCACCCGCGATTCCATGAAAGGGGTGGACGTCGCCGTCGAATTCAGCCAGCCCGAAGCCGTGATGGCCAACATCGAGGCGGCCGCCCGCGCGGGGGTCCCCATCGTGGTGGGCACCACCGGGTGGACGGCAGGTCGCGAGCGGGTGGAGCGCATCGTCGCGGATTCGGGAATCGGGCTGGTGTACGGCGCCAACTTCTCGGTCGGCATGAACCTGTTCTTTGAAATCGTCGCCCACGCGTCGCGCCTGGTCGGGGCGATCCCCCGGTACGACCCCTTCATGCGGGAGGAGCACCACCGGGAGAAGAAGGACGCGCCCTCCGGGACCGCGCTCGACCTCCTGGAGCTGATGCGGCCCCACCTGGGAGACCCGGATCTCGCCATCGCCAGCATCCGTGCGGGCTCCATCCCGGGCACCCACGTGGTCGGGTTCGACAGCGAAGCGGACACCCTCCTGCTGGAGCACCGCGCGCGCAGCCGCCAGGGTTTTGCCGAAGGGGCTTTCCTGGCGGCGCGCTGGATCGCGGGGAAAAAGGGAATGTACGATTTTCGCCGGGTCTTTCGTGAAATCGTGGGACTGCCCTAGGCTCCCGACCGCCGCGGTCCCCAATCGGAGAGGAACTATCATGGCCGATCTTACAGCACTCGAGGGCTGCGGCACCGCCCTGGTCACGCCGTTTTCGTCCGACGGCCGCGTGGACGAGCACGCCCTGGCGGCGCTGGTCGACTGGCAGATCCGGGAGGGCGTCCACTTTCTCGTGCCCTGCGGCACGACGGGCGAAAGCCCGACCCTCGGGCACGAGGAACACCTCGCGGTCGTGGAGACGACGGTGCGGGCGGCGGGCGGGCGCGTGCCCGTCGTGGCGGGGGCCGGCGGCAACGACACCGCGAAAGTGATCGCGATGGCGGCGGAACTGGAACGGATAGGGGCCGACGCCCTCCTGTCGGTCTCCCCCTACTACAACAAGCCGACCCAGGAGGGCATTTACCGGCACTACCGGGCGCTGGCGGAATCGACCGCGCTTCCCGTGATCGTCTATAACGTGCCCGGCCGCACGGGTTCGAACATCCTGCCCGATACCCTGATGAGGCTGGCGGAGATTCCCAATATCGCCGGGGTCAAGGAAGCGAGCGGGGACATGTCCCAGATCGGCGAAATCTGCGCGAGGGCGCCCGAGGGGTTCCGCATCCTTTCGGGCGACGATTCCATGACCCTCCCCCTCATCGCCTCCGGAGGGCACGGCATCATCTCCGTGGCTTCCAACGAGGTGCCCGCCATGATGTCGCGGCTGGCCAGGGAGTGCCTCGACGGGGACTGGGAGCAGGCGCGGCGGCACAACCGCGCCCTCTACCCGCTGATGAAGGTCAATTTCGTCGAATCGAACCCGATCCCGGTCAAGGCCGCCCTCGCCATGATGGGAAAAATAGAAGAGGTCTACCGGCTCCCCCTGTGCCCGATCTCGGAAGGCGCCCGCGCGCGGCTCTCCGCGGTGCTCGAGTCCCTGGGGCTGCTCCGGGGGTGACTCGTCACGCCCCGCGGGGCGCGGCCGCATGAACACCTACGCTTGAGAGGATTTATGGCTCTGGTTTACCCGTTCCGCGCATACCGTTACAACACGAGGGTGGTGGGAGATCTCGACCGGGTGGTCGCCCAGCCCTACGATAAAACCACGCCCGAGATGCAGGACCGGTACTACCGGGACTCCCCCTACAATGTCGTCCGCATCACGCTGAACCGCGAAAAGAAGGGGGACCCCGAGACCCGGTACCCGGACGCCGGCGCCACCTTCCGCCGGTGGATCGAGGAGGGGGTGCTCGTCGAGGACGGGCGGCCGGCATTCTACGCCTATTACCAGGAGTACGCCGTCGACGGACAGCCGCGGCTGCAGCGCGGATTCATCGCCCTGCTGGACCTCGGACGGTCGCAATCGGCCATCATCCCCCACGAGCACACCCTGGCGGCTCCGAAACAGGACCGCCTCAACCTGATGCGCAGCCTGGAGGGGAACGAAGACCTCATCTACATGCTCTATGCCGACGAGACCCGCACGGTGGACCGGATCCTGGACGCCGCCGTCTCCGGCAGGAAGCCCGAAATCGAAGTCACCGACGAATACGGCGCCGTCCATCGCCTGTGGGTCCTCACCGACCCGCAGGCGCTCGATGAGATCCGCGAGTCGATGAGGACCCGGGACCTTTTCATCGCCGACGGGCACCACCGTTTCGAGACCTCGATCAATTACATGGAGGAGTGCGCGCGGAAAGGATGGCGGCCCGGGGGGACGGAATCCTTCGACAAGCGCATGGTCACCTGCTTCAACAGCTCTTCGGGGGTGACGATCCTGGCCACCCACCGGCTGCTGCACGACCTCCCCGGATTCGACGCCCCTTCCCTCCTGGAAAACCTCGGGGAGCATTTCCAGCCGGAAAGGGCGGCGTCGGCCGCGCAGTTGCGGGAAAAGATGAGGGCGGGGCGGGACGGCCATGTCTTCGGCTTTTACGCCGGCAGCGCGGCGGGGTTCCACCTGCTGCGGATGAAACCCTCCGCGATGGAGGCCGGGTCGCTGCGCCGGCTCCCGGCGGCCTTCCGCGAACTGGACGTCAGCATCCTCCACTCCCTGATCCTGGAACGGCACCTGGGAATCGACCCGCAGAAGCTGGCGGCGCAGTCGCATATCGATTACGAGCGCGGCCTCGACGAGTGCGTCCGCAAGGTCGACGAGGGAGAGTACCAGGCGGCTTTTTTCCTGAACCCGACCCCGGCCGCCGCCATGCACCGCATCGCCTCCGAAGGCGGGCGCATGCCGCAGAAATCGACCGATTTCTATCCCAAGCTCCTGACGGGGCTGCTCTTCATGAAGATGAAGATCGGCAAATGACGGGGCGGCCGCCGACAGCGTAAGGGGGCGCACCCGGGATGCCATCTCCTGAGAGCACGACTGCGGCCGGAGCGCGCGCCCGCGTCCGGGCATCCGAACTCGTCGAACTCGCCAAGCCCCGGCTTACGTCCCTGGTCCTGGTCACCACCCTCTCCGGCTTTTACCTCGGGCGGGCCGGACCGGTCCCGCTCGCCCCCCTGCTCCACACGCTGATCGGAGCCGGGCTCCTGGCGGCGGGCGCCGGCACGTTCAACATGATCGTGGAACGGGGCCGGGATGCCCTGATGCGGCGCACCCGGAACCGCCTCCTGGCCTCGGGCCGGCTTTCACCGCGCAGGGCGTTCGGGATCGCATCCCTCCTTTCGGCGGCGGGACTCACCCAGCTGTTCCTGATGGTGAATGCCGTCACGGGCCTCGTAGCGCTCGCCGTGATCGCCTGTTACCTCCTGGTCTATACCCCCCTGAAAACCAGGACATCGTGGTCGGTCCCCGCCGGCGCCGTTTCGGGGGCGCTCCCCGTCCTGATCGGGTGGGCGGGAGCCGCCGGCGGCATCCCGGCACGCGCCTGGATCCTGTTCATGATCGTGTTTCTCTGGCAATTCCCCCATGTCCACGCCATAGGCTGGCTGCACCGGGACGATTACGCCCGGGCGGGGATCCCGGTCCTTTCGGTCATCGACCGGGACGGCAGAAGGACGGGGCGCCAGGTGCGGCTGGCCGCCGCCGCCCTCCTCCTCTGCTCGCTCCTCCCCACCGCAGCCGGGCTGACGGGTGCCGCGTACCTGGCGGGCGCCCTCGTCCTGGGGGCCGGGTTCCTGGCGCGCGCCGTCCTCTTCGCCCGCTCGCCCGGACCCGGTTCGGCCCGAAGACTCCTCCTGGTCTCCACCCTCTACCTGCCCCTGCTTCTCGGCCTCGCGGCCCTCGACAAAACGGCTGGCTGAACCCGGCGGGGAGCGCCCCGCCGCAGAATACCCGGGCGCGAAAACCTCTTTTGGCATTATAATCATGACCGAGGAGGCGCGGCCTTCGCGGGCCCGGGAGGGAGCGGGCGGCGGCAAACCAGCAACAGGAGGTGGATCAATGTACCCTGCAGATTATGCCTACAGCAAAGACCACGAATGGATCCTCGTCCAGGGAGACATCGGGACCATCGGGATAACGGAATACGCCCAGCACGAGCTCGGGGACGTGGTGTTCGCAGACCTTCCCGAGGTGGGGGACACCTTCGAGGCGGGCGACCCCTTCGGTTCGGTGGAATCGGTCAAGGCGGTGTCGGAGATATTCTGTCCCGTTGCCGGGGAGGTGGTGGAGGTGAACGCCCTGCTGGCGGAAAAGCCCGAACTCCTCAACGAGTCCCCGCACCAGGACGCATGGATGATCAAGATCCGCATCATCCGGCCGGAGGAGCTGCACGGGTTGCTCAACGCCGAAGAATACGCTGAATACCTGCAGGAACAGTCCGCCTGAAAGCGGCCGCGGCCCCGACAGGGCGGGGACGGCCTCCGGCCCGACCCCGGGATTGACTCCGGGAGGGTCCCGATACAGAATATGGCTGCGACGTCAAAAGGAGCATGACCGGGTATGGTCGAATCATCGGAAGAGGACGCGAAGCAGAAAACCGGTTGGGGGAAAGCGGCCAAGGTTTCCCTGGGCGTGCTGGGGGGGCTGTCGCTGCTGATGGGCTATATCAGCGCCGCCGGGATGAAGGAATCGGAAATCGAAGCGGATGCGCGCCGGCCGGTGGACGATTTCTTTTCCGCCCTCAACGCGCGGGACCTGGAGCGTGGGCGCCGCACGCTCCATTATCCGCACATCCAGATCGCGGGGAGCGATGTGAGCATCCTCCAGGACCCCGAATCGTTCCAGATCGATTTCCAGGCCCTGGCCGGCGAGGGATGGACCTACAGCACCCTGGATTCCTGCACGATGCGCCAGTTCTGCGAGGACAAGGTCCATTTCGAGCTGCAGTTCAGCATGCACCAGGCCAACGACTCGCGCTACGCCACCTACCAGGCCCTCTGGGTCGTGACCTGCCTGGACGGCGTCTGGGGCGTGCAGTGCCGGTCGATCTTTCCCAGCGGCCTCCGGTTTTCCTGAGGCTTTCCGCCGGGGAGGGGCACCCTTCCCCGGCGGGCGGCCCTAACCCAGTTTGTTCAAGGCTCCGGCGAATC
The DNA here is from genome assembly GCA_012729555.1 of Acidobacteriota bacterium. Taxonomy (NCBI): domain Bacteria; kingdom Pseudomonadati; phylum Acidobacteriota; species Acidobacteriota bacterium. The sequence continues at coordinate 15,562 of JAAYCX010000091.1, read as the reverse complement.
CGCGAAACGCCCCCCGCCCGGGGAAAACGCTCTCGAGAATTCCGGGCGCGATACGGAGGGTCTGTTCCGTCGTCAGGCAGTACTCCATGGTGCTGAACCGGCCCCGAAATTCCCGGACCTCGGCCGCCATCGTCCTGTTCCTCACGATGATGTCGGCCATGAGCCGTGCGAGGTCTCCGAAATCTGGCTCCTTCATCCCGAACCGCGTCATTTCCTGGACCCCCGTGCGGATGCCGCTGGGGTGGTAGAAGGTGGCGTCCCCGGGAAGGGCCTGGTAGTTGGTGATCACGTTGTTCGCCTCGAGCCGGGAAGCGATCTCCTTGGCGTCCCCGAAACGCTCGACGCGCAGAAGCACCTGGTGCGTGTGCGTGTACCCCTCCGATTCCTCCCCTTCGACCGGGATACCCTCGGCGGCACAGGCCGAGGCGAACGCCCGCGCGTTGGACAGGACCTGGGCCTGGTATTCGGTCTTGAACGCATTCATCTCCATGGTCGCCGCCAGCATCGCGAGTTGGGTCCCCAGGTGATGGTTGCTCGTGGACCCGGGAAAGGTGCGGGCGACGATGTCCGACCAGAGCTTCCGCCAGGGGGATCCTTCGGGAATCCTCGCCGCGATGATGCCCCGCTGGGGTCCGAAGAAAGTCTTGTGGGTCGATCCGGTCACCACCAGGGCGCCTTCGGCCAGCGGATCCTGGAACTCCGCCCCGAGGATCCCCATGACGTGGGCGGCGTCGTACATCACCAGCGGCCGGTATTCGGGCACGGTCTGGAGAAAGGTCCTCAGCTGCCCGATCGGCTCGGGGTGGAGAAACATGCTCTTGCCGAACACGATGAGGGACGGCCGGTTCCGGTCCACCATGTCCAGCATCTTCTCGACGTCGATCCGGTAGGGGTTGCGGGCATCGGCGGGAAAGTTGACGATGTGGTCCTCGGCGAAATTGTACAGGGCGCCGTAAGGCTGCGCCGACAGGTGGCCGCCGTAATTCAGGTCGTTGTTCATGACGCACTGCAGCCGTCCGGTCGGGCCGAGGGAGGGGAACCCGGCCGGCTTCGCCGAGAGGAATTTAACCAGCCCCTTGAAGACGATTTCGTTGGCCATCTGGCCGCTCACCGGGCGCGTTTCGACGTCGGTCGCACCGATGAACTCGGCGAATTCGGCCTTCAGGCGCTCCTCCATCCGGTAGATGAAATCGGCCCCCTGGTAGTAGTACACCTGGTCCCCCTTGAGGGCGCCGCTCCCGGCCAGCGACTCCAGTTCCCTTTTGAGCGCCGTCTTGTGTTCGGCGTACCGTCCGGAGGGGTCCCCGATCTCGCAAAGCTTGACAAAGAGGGACGGGGTGTTTTCGGAGGGGATGAGGTTGCAGCATTCCCGCTGCCGCCAGAGGTTGTTCTCCACAATTCTGTCCGCGAGTTCACCGAGCTTGTGTTCTAACGCATTCATGGTCGTTCTCCAGTTCCCGGGCCGCGGGCCTGCAACCGCTGCAGGGGCCGCCATCCGGGATCGTCTGCCGCAATCGCGGGTCAGGGATTGGGTTGGATGCTCTTCAATTTCTCCGCCACCGGGGCGATGTCCGAACGGCTGGACAGGTCCAGCACCGAATCCCGGAAGGTGAGCGCGCGGATCGGCTCCCCGAGCGCCTTCATGGCGAACTGGACCGCATCGGTCAGTTCCAGTTCGCCCCGCGCCGAGGGCCTGACGCTGCGGCAGGCTTCGAAAATGGCCGGGGAAAAGACCCAGCAGTTCATGCTGACGAGGACCGGAGGTCCCAGCTCCCGGACGGCGTCCGCACTCGGCTTCTCGATGATGCGCTCGAGAAAACCGTCGGGGCCGGTCTTCGCGACTGCGAATTTGAGCACGCGCTCTTCGGGGATATTTCCGGAAGCCACCAGGGCGTCCCGCTCGAAAAGCGCGATCCCGGAGCGGTCCAGGCGCCCCATGGCCGCGAGGGTTTCCGGCGGGTAGTAGTTGTCCGAGTTGAGGAGCAGGAACAGGTCCCCGCCGACGAAGCTTTCGGCCGCCAGCACGGCATCGGCCGTTCCGAGGGGCTTTTCCTGGATTGCGAAATCGACCCCGATCCTCCCGGGGGGCGACTCGACCTCGTAATAATCCCGGATCAACCCGTGCTCGGGGCCGATGACGAGGCACACGCGCCTGTAGCCGGCGTCCGCGAGCGCGCTCAGGACGTAATCCAGGAAGGGGCGCCCGATCGGGATCATGGCCTTGACGCCGGCGGCGGCCACCAAGCTCTGGCCCCGGTCGAGCCGGGCGGAGCCGTCCTCGGAACGCATCCGCGTCCCCAGCCCGCGCGCCATGATCACCGCCTTTTCCACTCGATGCATGCCCCTGCCCCCTCTACAAGACCCCTAATCATAGCACCCCGGGGCGGCGGGGTTGAGTCCAAAGAAGATCATACCTCGCGGGCTATGCGCACCCCCGCGCCGATGGCGTCCGCGATCAGGAGGGGTTCCCTGCAGTCTCCTATCGCATACACCTCGGGCACCCTCTCCTCGAGCTCCTTGAGGAGCCCGTCGACCCGCCCGAGCGGCAGCGCGGATACGATGGTATCGGCCTCGAGAGTGAGCCGTTCCCCCTCGCGGGTGACCAGGGTCAGTCCCTGGTCGCTGATCCCGACGTACTCCCGCACGCCGCAGTGGAGCTTCACCCCCTTCTTCGCAAACCAGATCATCAGGTGCCCGAGCAGCGCGTCGACCATCCCCTCGCCTATCGAGTCCTTGGTCTCCACGATCGTCACCTCCCGGCCGCGCTTGGCCAGAAACTCGGCCAGCTCGCACCCCTGGATGGCTCCTCCGACGACGATCACCCGCTTCCCCATCGGCATGTAGAACCGCGAAAGGTTTCGAAGGGTCTCCGGCTTGAAGAACTTCAGGAAGAATTTCAGCCTCCGGTGGAGCACCGCCCCGCTGAGCACGATGGAGCCGTCCGCCCCGGGTATCTCGGGGGCGACGGACTCCCCGCCCGTCGCCAGGAACACGACGTCCGGCTTGATCGCCTCGACCGTGCCGAGGTTCACCTCCCGCCCCAGGACCACCTTCACCCCAAGCTGTTTCAGCTGCCGCCCGAAATAGCGGATGAGGAGCGACAGGTCCTCCGGATGCGACCCCTTGACCATGGATGCGAGCGGCAGCAGTCCCCCGAGGGCCGACGCCTTCTCGTAAAGGATGACCGTGTGTCCGCGCAGCGCGGCGACCCGGGCGGCCGACATCCCGGCGGGACCGCCCCCGATCACCAGGACCTTTTTCTTCCTGGCCGCCGGCTCGATGGTGTTGTAGGGGGTTCCCAGCAGGCCGTTGATCCTGCAGCGGCGGCTCCCCAGGCAGTTGTCGCAGGCGGTGCAGGGGGCGATGTCGTCCATCTTCCCGGCGGCCACCTTGTTCGGGTATTCCGGGTCGGCCAGCAACCGCCTCGTCATGGCGATGAAATCGACCTTGCCCTCCCGCAGCAGCTGTTCGCCGAGGTCGGCGTCGAGCCGGCCGACCACCGTGACCGGGATTCGGACGACCTCCTTGATCCCGGCGGCGAGCCGGATGTTGGCGCCGATCCCCCTGCGGCCGGTCTCGTACTCCGGGGGGAAGGACTCGACCGGGACGGGGGGCTCCGGGTAGAAGAGGGCGTCGGGGAGATAGGCCCCCACGTGGTAGCCGAGCCAGTGGCTCCGGACCTGGATGGCGTCGGCCCCCGCCTCTTCGAGCAGCCGGGCGATGGCGCGGCTGTCCTCGTGGGTGAGGCAGCGGCGGTTGTCCACGCCGGCGGCCTGGCCGATTTCGATCCCGTTCAGGATCATGGAGACCGGGAAATCACCCCCGAGGCGCTTCTTGATTTCACGGATCACCTCCATGGCGAAGCGGGCCCGGTTTTCCACGCTCCCGCCGTAGGCGTCCTCCCGGCGGTTCCAGTACGGGGAGAAGAAATTGTGCAGCAGGTGGCTGCTGGCGGCGTTGATGTCCACGCCGTCAAACCCCGCCTTGCGGGCCCGGACCGCGGCGCTGGCGAACTTGTCGACGACCTGTTCGATCTCCTCGACGGTGAGGGCGTGGGGAGCCTGGTTGTGGAAGTCACTCTCCGCGTCGAGCGTCACCGGGGAAGCGCCGATCGGCTCCCCCTCGAAAAAGGGCTCGGGGGCGAACGGGAGCTTCGCCTGCCAGGGACCGTCATGGTTCATCTGCATGAAGGTGGGGCAACCGTGCCGGTGGATCACCTCCACCAGTTCGCCGAGCCCCTGGATGTAACGGTCGTCGTCGATGCGGTACCGTTCCTTCCACCGCACCCCCAGGGGGTAGTCGATGGTGGGCGACTCCACGATCAGCAGCCCGACGCCCCCCCGGGCGATCCCCTCGTAAAAGGCGAGGACCTCCGGACGCATATGCACGTCGTCCTCGTGCCACATCAGCATCCCGGCACCCGATTTGATGATCCGGTTTCTCGTTTTCACGGACCCGATGCGGCCGGGTTCCATGAGCTTTTCGTACCTGGGACTATGGCTCATGCGTGTCACCTTTCGATCCACTGGTTACGGGTTCAAAGAGGCCCCATTATATCTCCAGAAATCCTCTTGAGAACCGGAAATCGAGCCTGTTGAGTTCCCGGTCAGCCGCAGGCAGAATGAGGGGGGAGGAAGGGGAAAATGGAGCGCCGCCTCAGGATCGGGGTCATTTCGGACACGCACGGGGTGCTCCGGCCGGAGGCGCTGGAGGCGCTCGCGGGCGTCGCCCACATCATCCACGCCGGAGACATCGGCGCTCCGGAGGTGCTGGAGGGGCTCGGGAAGATCGCCCCCGTGACGGCCGTCCGCGGCAACGTGGACCGGGGGGCGTGGGCGCGCCCCCTGCCCGAGACCGCCCTCGTGGAGGTCGCCGGGAATTGCCTCTACGTCCTCCACGACCTTTCCCGCCTCGACGTGCACCCCCGCGCCGCCGACCTGGCGGCCGTGATCCACGGGCACTCCCACGTGGCGGGCGCCGACAAACGCGACGGCGTGCTCTACTTCAATCCCGGGAGCGCCGGCCCGCTGAGGTTCAACCGATCGGCCACGCTCGGGATCCTGGAGTTCGGAGAGCTCGGGATCAGGGAAAGCTTCCTGTCGCTCTAGCCCCCCCCGTCCGAGGGGCGTATTGCCGCTCGATCTCCTCGAGGATCTCCAGCACCCGGAGGTCGTTTCCCCCCTTGCCGGCCACGAAAGGGAGAAACCGGATGCCGACGCGATAGCGGTACCCGGCGATCCCGGTCGCCACGGCGTAGACGACCCGCCCCTCGAGGCAGGCCTCGTGCTCCACGCCCGGAAATTTCAGCAGGAGCGCCACCCGCCGGCCGGGGCTTTCCGCGCTGTCGGCCAGCAGGGCCATCCCGTCACGGCTCAGATCGACCATCGGGCAGGGGTGCGAATATCCGATGCGGCGCCGGTAGAAAGAGGGGAAGCCGTAACGGACCGTGGCCCGGGGAATGGCCAGGCGGCGGCGCGCACGGACGACATCGTAGGGACCGTTAGCCGCGGGACTCAGCGCGCCGAGCTGCTCGAACGCCCGCTCGAGGCGTTTCGCCTCCCGGAACTGCTCGAAAGAGATCCCCTCGACCGCGGCGAGCGCCTCCTCGATCCGCCCGGGGGCGAGGCCCAGTTTCCCGGCCAGCAGCCGTATGGAGATATTGGGGTGCTGGCCGAGGTGCCCGTCGATTTTCTCTACGATCTCTCCGAAACGCTGATCCATGGCAGGTCCGATCCGTCCGATGTTCCCGGGGCGCCCCCCATCATATCGGCACGAGGCGGAAACGGGAATATTTTTATCCCTGCGATGAGGGGCGCGGATACGCTAATATAAGGCGGTGGCCCCTCATGACGGACGGCGGGCCCGGGGGAGGACGGAAGCGTGAGAGTCGGATTCATCGGATGGCGGGGCATGGTCGGGTCGGTTCTCATGGAGCGCATGCGCGCCACCGAGGGGTTTTCCGGCCTCGAATCCAGTTTCTTCTCCACCTCCGACATCGGCGGCCGCGGCCCCGATGCCGGGAAGGGGGAAACGGTCCTGGAAGACGCTTACGACATGGGCGCCCTCGGGCGGCTCGATGCCGTCGTCACCTGCCAGGGGGGGGAGTACACCTCCGCCGTCTATAAACAGCTGCGCGCCTCCGGATGGCGCGGTTACTGGATCGACGCGGCGTCGACCTTGCGCATGGCCGACGACGCGCGCATCGTCCTGGACCCGGTCAACCGCCCGGTGATCGACAAGGCCCTGGCCGCCGGAATCCGGACCTACGTCGGGGGCAACTGCACGGTCAGCCTGATGCTGATGGCGCTCGACGGCCTCTTCAGGGCCGACCTGGTGGAGTGGGTGTCGACGATGACCTACCAGGCCGCCTCGGGGGCAGGAGCCGCGAATATGCAGGAACTGGTCGCGCAGATGGCGGCGATCGCGACCGGGGTCCGGCCGGTGCTCGAGGACCCTTCGGCCACGGCGCTCGATCTCGACCGCGCCGTGACCGGCGTCCTCCGGTCCGGCGACCTGCCGGTCAGGCAGTTCGGCGCGCCGCTCGCCGCCAGCCTCATCCCGTGGATCGACCGCGCCGTGGAGCGGGGCCAGACGCGCGAAGAGTGGAAGGGGATGGCCGAAACCAACCGGATCCTCGGCACGGAGAGGGAGATCCCGGTGGACGGCGCCTGCGTCCGGGTGGGCGCCATGCGCTGCCACTCCCAGGGGTTCACCATCAGGCTGAAAAAGGACGTCCCGCTCGACGAGATCGAGGACAGGATCGCGCGCGCCAACGACTGGGTCACCGTGGTCCCCAACACGAAGGAAGACACCCTCCGGCGCCTCAGCCCGGCGGCGGTCTCGGGCACCCTCGAGGTGCCGGTGGGACGCCTCCGCAAGATGACGATGGGGGACCGATTTCTCACCGCCTTCTCCGTGGGGGACCAGCTCCTGTGGGGAGCGGCGGAACCCCTGCACAGGATGCTGGCCATCCTGCGCGGACACCTCGGGCGTTGACACACCCGTTTCACAGAACGGATGGCACCCTGTTGCGGCCGCAGCGCAAGGCGGCCCACCCATTGAAAGGAGTATGAAGCATGCCCAGACCCATGACCCTGGGGGAAAAGATCCTGGCGCGCGCGGCGGGCGTCAAAAGCGTGAGCCCGGGCGACATCGTCCTGGCCAGGCTCGACCTCTGCCTCGGCAACGACATCACCGCGCCCCTGGCCATCCAGGCCTTTTATCAGAACGGCGGCACGAAGGTGTTCCACCGCGGAAAGGTGGTCCTGGTTCCCGATCATTTCACCCCCAACAAGGATATCCAGTCGGCCGAACAGGCCAGGATCCTGCGTGAATTTGCGCGGGAGCAGAAACTCGTCTATTACTGGGACCAGGGGGAGGTCGGGGTCGAACACGCGCTTCTGCCCGAACAGGGGGTCGTCGTGCCGGGCGACCTGATGATCGGGGCCGACTCGCATACCTGCACCTACGGGGCGCTCGGCGCCTTCTCCACCGGGGTGGGCTCGACCGACCTGGGCGCGGCGATGCTGACCGGGAAGGCCTGGTTCAAGGTTCCGCCGACCATCAAACTGATCTTCAAGGGACGCCTCCCCGCCGACGTGACCGGCAAGGACCTGATCCTGACCGCGATCGGGCGCCTGGGGGTGGAAGGGGCCAACTACCGGGCCCTGGAGATTACGGGGCCGGTGATCGACCGCCTGTCGATGGAGGGGAGGCTGACCATGAGCAACATGGCCATCGAGGCGGGCGCCAAGACCGGCATCATCCCTCCCGACGACACCACCCGCGCCTATGTCGAAAAGCGGGCGCAGCGCAAGCCGCGCTACTACCAGTCGGACCCCGGCGCGGAGTACGAGCGGGTCGAGGTGTTCGACGTCACCGGCATGGAGCCGGTCGTTGCCCTGCCCCACCTCCCCTCGAACGTCGTACCGGTATCCAGGGCCAGAAACGTCGTCATCGACCAGGCCGTCATCGGGTCGTGCACCAACGGCCGGATCGAGGACCTGCGCCAGGCGGCGAAGCTGCTGAAGGGCAAAAGGGTGAGCCCCAGGGTGCGGACCCTCATCATGCCCGCCACCCCCCTCGTCTTCCGGCAGGCGCTCGAGGAGGGGCTGATGGACATCTTCATGGCGGCCGGGTGCGTCATCTCCCCCCCGACCTGCGGGCCCTGCCTGGGCGGCCACATGGGCATCCTGGCGAAGGGGGAAAAGGCCGTGGCCACGACCAACCGCAACTTCGTGGGGCGCATGGGGCACACCGCGAGCGAGGTCTACCTCGCCTCGCCCGCCGTCGCCGCCGCGTCGGCGATCAAAGGGCGCCTGGCGCTGCCGAAAGAGGTCCGGGGGAGCAACTGGAAAGTGGGGGTGAAAAAGTGATCATCAAGGGCAGAATTCACAAATTCGGAGACGACGTCAACACGGACGAGATCATTCCCGCGCGCTACCTGAACACGAGCGATCCCAAGGAACTGGCGGCCCACGTCATGGAGGACGCGGACCCCGCGTTTCCGGCCCGGGTAAAACCGGGGGACATCATCGTGGCCGGCAAGAACTTCGGGTGCGGGTCCTCGCGCGAGCACGCGCCGATCGCCATCAAGGCCGCCGGCGTGGCGTGCGTGGTGGCGGAAAGCTTCGCCCGCATCTTTTACCGCAACGCCTTCAACATCGGGCTGACCATCATGGAATGCGCCGTCGCGGCCGAGGCCGAAAACGGCCACGTCCTCAGGGTGGACGCCGCGAGCGGGAAGATCACCAACCTCGACCTCGGGCGCGAATACGCCGCCAAACCGATCCCCGCCTTCATGCAGGAACTGATCGCGGCGGGGGGCCTCATGGAGTACGTGCGCAAGGGGATGATGAAATAGGCTCCCCCGCTTGAAGGCGGACGGTCCGCGGGCCGTCCGCCTTCACGAATTCAGAGCATTCCCGCGGCATCGGCACGGCAGCGGGTGCAGTGTCGCATCTGCGGTACGTGCCTTCCGGCCCGATGCCGCAGCCTCCCCATGACCGCTTCCCCGGGAGGGGAGCAACCTTCCAGGGCCGTGCCGGCGACGGGAAGGAGAGGCAGGAAATTCAGGAGGTCGACCCCCATCCGCCCCATCCTTGCGGCCACGAACACCGCGTGGTCCTCGTTGATCCCCGGCACGACGACGCAGTTGACCTTCACGGCCATCCCCGCCTCCTTCAGGAGAGCCACGGCCTCCAGTTGCCGCGACAGGAGCAGTGCGGCCGCCTCGAGCCCCAGGTATTCCCTCCCCCCCAGCGCCGCCCGAAGGTGCAGCCGGGCGCCGACCGCGCTGTCGATGGCGTTGACCGTGATCGTCACGAAACCCACCCCCAGTTCCTTCAGGCGCGGGATGTGGTCCTTCACGTTCAATCCGTTGGACGAGACGCACAGGGCGATCTTCCCATTCCTCGCCCGGATCCGTTCGAACGTCTCCAGCGTCCGCTCCGGCTCACAGAAGGGATCTCCGGGCCCCGCCACCGCGGCTACCGCGATGCCGGGCATGTCCACGAGGGCCCTTTCCAGCCTCTCGAGCGCCTCCCCGGGCCCGATCACCCGGCTCGTGACCCCGGGACGGTTTTCGTGGGCGCAGTCGTACTCCCTCCGGCAGTAGGCGCATTCGATATTGCACCCCGGGGCCACCGGCAGGTGGATGCGCCCGAACCGGCTTCGGGCTCCGCTCGAGAAACAGGGGTGCTGTTCCCATCCCGGGTGCGGCATGGCGGAAGACATTCAGGAATTCCTCCGCGGATGTCCGAAATGAATGGCGTCCTGCGGGCAGGCGTTCAGGCAGTCGCCGCAGCTCGTGCAGTTGGCCTCGGCCGGGCGCGTCCCCATTTCACACCCCTTCAGGCACAGGTCGCAGTCATCGCATTTTTCATCCTTGAACACCCCCAGCATCGCGAACGGCTTGAGGAGCTCCAGCAGCCCGCCCGTGGGACAGGCGAAGCGGCACCAGGCGCCGGCCAGCACGAGCCCCAGGGCGAGAAACGCCAGGACGAAGAAGGTCCGGAACAGCCAGGCCGGGTTGGCGTGCTCGAAAGTCAGGGCGACGGCCGAAAAAAACTCCCCCGTCCGGATCGGGACGTTTTCCCGGGACTGCCCCAGAAACCACCACGAGCCGAGGGCGGCGGCCAGGCCGAGGTATTTGGCCCGGGGAAGGATCCGCAGAAACGCGTTTCGCGTCCGCGTCTTCAGGGGCGCCGCCCGGCCCAGCAGCTGGCTGACCAATCCGCCGGGGCAGGCCCAGCCGCAGAACGCCCGGCCGAAGGCGACGACGGAGAGCGGGAGCAGGATCCAGAAGCCCCAGAACATCGGGAGCAGCCTCCCGTGGCACGTGATCACCGGGCAGTTCTGGCAGCTCACGTAGGGGATGATGAAGGGGCAGCGGAAGATGCCGTAAAAGGACCATTGGCCCAGCACCGCGAGAAAGCCCAGCTGGGCCAGGCGGCGAAATCCCTTGAGCCCGGCCGCGGGCGTGAAGGCCCTAGGCATCCTTCACCCCCAGTTTTTCCACCAGCCGCTCCCCCTCGACCGACCGGGCCGGGATGAACCCGGCGGCCGCGAAAAACCCCTGTCCCTCGTCGGAGAGGATGAAATCGAGATAGTGGTCGGCCAGTTTCCGGTCCCGGGCGTCCTTCATGACGCCGATGGTGAAGGTGAGGGGACCCGGCGGGAAAAACTCCTCGGGGATGGGAAGGACCTCCGCCTTGCCCCTGAATGGCGGCATCCGCGTGAGCCGGAGTTCGACCACCGACACGTCCCCCTTCCCCTTCACGAGGTCTTCCATGGTCCGCTGCACGCAGCTCCCCTTGATGACGGCGTTCTGCATGGCACCCTCGAAAACACCCGCCCTTTTCAGCAGCCCGCTGACCGCCTCCCCTCCCGGGGGGGAGGCCTCCGGAGCCAGGATGACCCTGACTGCGGGCCTGGCGAGATCGTGAATATCCGAAATCCCCGCCGGGTTGCCCCGGGGGGTCACCAGGACATATCGGGTGAAGCAGAGGGGCCGGAAATAGATCATGTTGCCGGTTTCCCGCAGCTTTTGGCTCAGGGCGAGCACCCTGCCGGCAAAGACCTCGGTGCTCGCCCCTCCCAGCAGCGATTTCCCCAGGGCCGCGGCGAAAGCCCCGGTATAGGCCGCCTCCACTCCCGTGAGCCCCTTGTACCGGGCGTGGGCCGGGATGAAAGCCTCCGCCAGCCCGCCGCAGGACCAGACCTGGAGCGTGCTCCGGCGAAAGCGCTCCCCGGCGGCCGTTATGGGCGGCACGGCGGCGCCCGCGGCCGCCCCGGCGGCGGCCGCCAGGAACTTCCTGCGCCCCAGGAGGGGCTGATGAGTCATATCGTCTTTCTTCATTGGGGCACAATCCCGTCGCATGCATGAATGGCATGGGGTCGAATCGATGTCCTGGATCGAGGAAAACAGACGTCGCGGGAAGGGATTCGATTCCGACACGAGGCTCGACCTGACCCGTCCGGTCAGTTATGCGCCCTGTCAGGTAAAACCGAAACTGCATGTCATAAAGGATCCTGCGGTCCTCGAGAATATCCCCTCTTATATATCATAGAATTTTTCTATATGTCAAATTGATGCTATGATCGCCGTCAAATAGGAGGGGCGGAGCCCGGTGGAACTGCGATACCTGGAAATCTTCTGCGCCGTCGTCGAACGGAAAAGCTTCTCGCGGGCGGCCGAGAGGCTGCACCTCACCCAGCCGACGATCAGCTTTCATATCAAAGCCCTGGAGGAAGAATTCTCCACCCGGCTGCTGGACCGTCTCGGCAGGTCCATCACGCCGACCCGGGAGGGGGAGATTCTCTATCGCTACGCCCGGGAAATCCTGAGCCTGAAAGAGGGCGTCCGCGATGCCATGGAACGGCTTCGCGCCGGGGTCAGCGGCAAGCTCCTGGTCGCGGCGAGCACCATCCCCGGGGAATACCTCCTGCCGGGGCACCTCGCGCGTTTCGTCGCGATCTATCCGGAGGTCTTTCCCTCCCTCAGGATCGGGGATTCCGGGGAGATCCACCGGAGCGTGCTCGAGGGGGAATGCGACCTGGGAATCATCGGCTCCCCCACAAAGGACAGGAACCTGCGCACGCGCCGGTTCCTCGACGACGAACTCGTGCTCGTGGCGGCGCCGGGGTACGAGGCGCGGGGAACGAAAGATCTCCGGTCGCTCCCGCTCCTGATGCGCGAGACGGGGTCGGGGTCCAGGGCGGCGGTGGAGGAGCATCTGAAGAAGAGGAATATTCCCCTGGGCGAGCTGCGTGTCGTGGCCGAGTTGGGCTCCTCCCAGGCACTCATCCGCGCGGTCCGGGAGGGGATGGGACTGGCCTTCATCTCCAGGCTCCCGGCCGCCGAGGAAATCAGGCGCAAGACCCTGAAGGAGATCAAATTCAGCGGATCGCCCGTCACCCGTTCCTTCCATATCATCACCCACCGCCTTCGGCACCACTCCCCCCTGTGCGCGACCTTCGCCGATTTTCTCGTGTCCGGGCGGGCGGGCGCCCGATAGATTCCGCCCCCTGCGATCGCGGGCGAAAACCCCGCGCCCCCCGGGATCAACCTCCATTTGCGTCGCCGACGGCGGATATGTTAGAAAGGAGCCATCCCGGGAGGGGGTGCGATGAAGCCGCTGCAGACCGACCTGTCCATTTACGGGAAGTTTCGTTTCGAACATTCCCCGGTGGCCGTCAAGTTCCAGCATTTCCAGCCGGAAAACGTGCGTCCGCTGGCGCCCGAAAAAACCCTCTCGCTGTGCGAGATGGTGCGGGAGGCCGGGCGGGCGCCGGAGCCGTTCTATTTCGGCCCCGGGCACGAGGAAACGTGCGTGGGGAGGATCCTGCTGGGGATGCAGGCGATGGAGCCGTTCGCAGAAAGCGGGCAGATCGGGGAGCACCTCGGGGTGTTCGAGGAGGCGCGGGCCAATTACGCCCTGTACCGGCACGTGCCGCGGTTCGACCGGGGCGTCGTCCGTTACGTGGTCTTCTCCCGCCTGGACCGGGCCGGTTTCGAACCCGACGTCACGGTCTTCGCCGCGGACCCCCCCCAGGCCGAAATCCTCTTGCGCGCCATGACCTACTCCACCGGGGAGCCCTACGCTTCCCGCGTCACCCCGGTCATGGGGTGCGCGTGGGCCCTCATCTATCCGTTCCAGCGCGGCAGGGTGAATTACTTCCTCCCCGAATTCGTGCACGGGATGAAGGGGCGCGAACTGTTTCCCGCGGATACGGTCCTGGTGACGATCCCCCACCAGTGGCTCCCGACGGTCACCGCCAACCTCGGCAGCATGACGTGGCACCTCCCCTCGCACCGGAGCAGGGACGCCTACCTGGAGGAGTTCGGGGGCATCCTGTCCAACCTGTCGCGCCGGGCGGGCGGGGCCTGAACCGTCCGGCCCCGCCGGGCCGGACTTCGAAGAACCAGGAAAGGAAATACCATGGTGATCAAAACGACCCCCATCGCGAGCATGAAGGACGCCTTTTCGGTAAAGGGCCTCAACGTCATCGTCACCGGCGGCAACCGGGGCATCGGGCTGGGAATCAGCCGGGCCTACGCCGAAAGCGGGGCCAACGTGGCCCTCCTCTGCCGCAGCCGCGAAAGCGGGGACCGGGCCGCCGCGGACCTCCGGCAATACGGGACCGACTGCTTCTGCGTCCCCTGCGACGTGGGCGACCTCCCGGGCGTGAAGGGGGCCGTGGCCGAGGTCTTCCGGCGCTTTCCCGCCGTCGACGTGCTGGTCAACAACGCCGGGGTCTCCACCGTCGGTGATTTCCTCGAGGACAGGGACCTGGAGGAATGGCGCCGCGTCATCAACACCAACCTCAACGGCCCCGCCTACGTGATCTACGAGGTGGCGCCGCACATGATCCGCGCGGGGCGGGGGGGGAGCATCATCAACATCTCCTCGGTGGGGGGGCAGGCCCTCGGCGGGGCCAAGACCCACCCGATGCCCCCCTACCACGCCTCCAAGGCGGCCCTCGACATGTTCACGCGCAACATGGCCCTCGACTTCGGCGACCACGGCATCCGGGTCAACGCCGTCGCCCCCGGCCCGACCCACTCCGACCTGGACAAGGACCTCCCCCCGGACGCCCTGGAAAAGTTCGAAAACCACATGCCGATGCACCGTTTCGCCGAACCGATCGAGATCGGCGCTCTCTGCGTCTTCCTCTCCTCCCCGGCGGGGAACCAGATCACCGGCACCGTCATCGTGCACGACGGCGGCATCCTGCTCGTAGGTTAGGGCGAAAAAAATGACACCCCCCTTGCCGCCCGCCCGCGGCACCTGTATATTCTCACCAGCCTGAACGGGAAACCCCGTTCAGGAGCTGCTTTTTTTGCGTTCGCGGAGGATTTTTCTGCTGTTCCGCGGACGTCTGCCGAAAAGTAAACCTTGAGGGTCGCCCGGCGGGAGCAGGGGCGTCCCCAGCGGAAAGCGGACTCTGGCGGAAACATAATTCTGAAGCGACTCAACTATTCAACTTCGCGACACAACTCAACCTGGAAAGGAACAGCTAACGATGAAAAAACTTTTACTGGCAGCGGTGATGATGGCGGCGGTTGCCGGCGCCGCCCCAGCCCAGGATTTCCCGAAATGGGACGTCTTCGGCGGGTACTCCGTGCTGAACGCCGACATGGACGGCGGCGGTCAGAACATGAATTACTACTACTATGACGTGGATTTCGCCCGCCTCAACGAAGGGACCAACGGCGGCATGGTCCACGGCTTCGACGTGTCCCTGACGCGCAACCTCAACTCCTGGCTGGGGATCAAGGGGAACTTCAGCACCCACATAGGCAAGGTGGACCTCGAGAACGCGGCCAACTACGGCTACGCCTACGACTACGACTACAACGAATACAATAATTACCAGCAGGACCGCGAGGAGTCCTGGGCCGGGAAGGCCGATTACCGCAGGTACACCGGCATGGTCGGCCCCGAGTTCAGCTACCGCGGCAACTCGAAGGTCCGCCCCTTCGCCCATGCCCTTTTCGGCTTCACCAAGGTCAAAGCGGACGACCTGGACGTGGCTTACGACTACAGCTACGAGTATGGGTACGACGGGACCGTGACCGACTGGTACGAGTATACCGGAAAGGTCAGCGGGAAGATCGAGGGGGATACGTCCTTCGCCATGGCGCTGGGCGGCGGCCTCGACGTCAAGGCGGGCAAGCATGCGGCCATCCGCCTGATCCAGGTGGATTACCTCCCGACCTGGGACAAGCTCACCTATGACGCCGCCTTCGTCGGCCGCGAAGAGGAAGACGGCGACTACAGCCGGGACTACATGGAATATTACAGCCATAAGGCCCCGTCCAGCCGGTTCAACAACGTCAAGCTCTCCTTCGGCGTGGTGATCAGCTTCTAGCCTCGGCTCCGAATCGCACAAGCGAAAGGGCGCGCCGGCGCCGGCGCGCCCTTTTTTTTGCGGTGCGCCCGGCAGGGCGCACTCCTGATATGGAACGACCTGTCAAGTAATGGGCATTAAACCCTATAGAGCTTTTGCCTTTCCGGTGAAGCAGAGCAGGCGGCAGTCGAGACTGCTTTTGCGACGG